>NZ_AMFQ01000061.1:0-76684 GCF_000335555.1 Acinetobacter sp. WC-743
AAACAATAGTTCCTCCATTGCTTGCATCACATGGCCAGAAAAAATGGTTAGGCAATCAAGAGGCGTTTTGTGGTGATTACTATATAAAACATGCGATTGGTGTTGGAGGAACTAACGCAAACTCAGCTATTACTGTAGAAAAAGCACCAACTTTATTAGGTGGAAGTGATCGAGGATATGTTATTCATTCCTACGGTATTCAAGGAAATATTATAGGTAGATCATTAAATTCGGGTGGACAAGGCATAGGTTTTAAAGAAGAACAAGCACCAACGCTTACCACGGCTGATAGACATGGTGTTGTATGTTTTCAGCAAAATTCAAGAGATGAAGTGAGATTAATTTCTGGACAAGGAAAAATAGCGGGAGCATTGACAGCAAGTTCTGGAATGAAACAAAAAAATTATGTCATTCATGGAACCCAAGATCCAATTTTTAATTATAAAACAGCTCATTGTTTAGGCAGAAACAATGGTCAAGAAAATGTCTTGTGTGAACAAGCGTACTCAATGATTGCTGATACCACCCCAAAAATTTCAAAACAAATAAACGGAACGCTGCGTGCTAGCGGAGGCGGAGGGATTGTGCCATCAAGTGTCGTATATCAATACATTGCACGTTACTTAACTGAGATCGAATGTGAACGACTACAGGGTTTTTCCGACAACTATACAAACATTCCTAAAGCATCAGCTACACAACGTTATAAAGCCCTTGGAAATTCAATGGCGGTTACTGTGATGCACTGGATTGGTCGTCGTATTCAGCAATATTGTGAGGTGGCAGCATGATTATCGGAGTTGCTGTAAAAGCTGGCGATCTTATGGTCGCTCTACCAAAACCTAATCGTCATGCAGATTGTACCAATATCATTCTGTCACTTGGTTTGGTACCAGATATTCAAAATCAATGGGGGAAATCTGCACATCAGGGTTTCTATTGTGAAAATGGAAAGTTCTATACACGTCCACAAGCATTTTTACATGCGGTTGAATGTGGTCAGTTGGAATTTTGTGCAAATCAACTTGAACTGATAGCCCTTGGTGAGATGAAGTTTTCTCGCCTTGGGGTATGCAGCGAAGATTTGTGGTGAGGTGGAATTTATGAATCATCGTGAGTTATGTGAAATAGGTGCGAAGTTTCTAAAACGACCTGAATCTGCAAATGGGCACGGATGTCATTTCACGGTAGTTGAAGCAGCTTGTTATGGTGAGAATCCAGATGTGTTTGGTATACGCCATGGAGGAATACATAGTCATGGCGTGGGTACTTTCCTATTGGAAGCTAAAATAAGTCGGTCTGATTTTTTGGCTGATAGAAATAAACCACATCGTATAAATCCTGAGACTGGTATGGGGAAGTATCGTTACTACATCTGTCCTACTGATTTAATTAAAATTGATGAATTGCCTGAAAAATGGGGATTAATTTACGTCAGTCCAAAGGGTACCTGTAAAGTTATTGCTGGTGTGTTATCCGCACCTAAGATCAAATATTATTGTGAGTGGTCCAAAAAATATAAAAGCCACTTTGATCATCATATGATTAAAGAAAATTTTAAAACGTTGGCATTTAATGAGCGAAATATCCAAAACGAATTAAATCTTTTAACGATGGCTTTGGCCCGTATAGATGATCCTGAACAATTGCTTTATCAGAAAAGAGAGTATTCCAAAACACTTCTAGAGAATCAAAAGCTTAAACACGAATTGCATGTAATTATGCATGATCGAAACTTAAAATCTTTAGTGGATGGATTGCCTACATTGAGAGGTAATCCTGCATGAGTAATTTCAACTTTGTTAAAGCTGTACGTCAAATCTCTATGCCACCTACCACCAAGTTAGTGGCAATCACGTTGGCTACTTACGCTGATTATGAAACTGGTGAATGTTATCCGTCCATTCAAACGCTCATGGATGACACTGGATTATCAAATCGGGCAGTGGGATTACACATTAAACACATCGAAAGTTTAGGAATATTGGTTGTAGATCGTTCAAATGGTCGTCGATCTTATTACCGTTTTGATATGGAAAATCTCACAAAAGCAGTGACGCAGGGTCATAGCTCTGACAATGAAAGCAGTGACTCTGGTGACAATACCAGTGACTCTGACGACAGCGAAGCAGTGACTCTCACGCAACAACCAGTGACTCTGGTGCAAAAAGCAGTGACGCAGGGTCATACTAACTACCAAGAACAACCAATAGAACAACCAATAGAACGTAGTAGTAATACGCACGACGAAAAAAATTCACAACCAACAGTTCAGTTTGTGCAATACCACAATTTTGATCTTGCCAAAATCTCAGTAATTGAACTTGATCAAAAATATCCAACTTTGAAATCTGATTTCATCGAATTGTCTAAACCAAGACATCCTGATCTTGATCAACATGATCTTGAAAACTTGTTTGATGAGTTTGGCAACTGGTTTGCATCATCGAATGATTACGGCAAGCAATCATTCAAGACAGCACAGAAGTGGGCTGTAGCGTTTCTGACATGGATAAACAACAACAAGCATAAACTTATCAACCGAAAGGCGAAAAGTAACGTCACTGAGCAATCAGGACGAAATAAACCTATCCAAACACCATCGGCATACCAAACAAAACAGGAAAATGTAAATCGTTGGTTACGTTATGGTCAAAAAGTCCGTGAAGAACAACAACAGGAATCATCAATCATTGATGTGGTACCTGAACCCCCAAAGAACTTTCTGATTGAGGAGGTGGGTCATGCGTGAGTTCACCCTTGATGAAGCTCGTCGCTTAATTGACAAAATGCGTATTCGATACGGTAAGAAATTTACAGATCAATGGGCAGCAGTTGAAGAAGCTGATCTTGAACAAGCAATGATTGAGGATTTTTCAGGATTAACATCGCAGCAAATTGAAAATGGGTACAACCGAATGCTTCAAGAACCATGGCCACCATGTGTACAGGATTTCAAGATCTGGTGTTTACAAGGTTCACATTGGCTTACTGAAAATGAAGCATGGCAACAAGCATTGGCATACGAGAAATCTGGTCAAACTATTTCAATCAGCAGACATGTTTTAAAGACACTTAAAGAGTTTAAGAAAGGTTTTGATGAATTAAATCCACGTGCCGAATCACAGTCAAAAGCATTCAAGGATATGTACGTCCGTATTGTTTCAAATGCGAAATTGATGGGAGATGTTCAGTCATTTACTGATCCCGTTGGGGCATTAAAAGCACCAAAAGACGATGTTAGAAGAACAACCACCTGTCCACCTGAATTGATGGCTCAGATGAAAGGTATCAATAAAAGTTCAAAGGCAGGTAGAGCATGAATTTATCACCAAATCAAATTAAAAGACTTCTGCATCAACGTGACAATAAACCCAAACAGCCAAAGTATGGCAATCAAAAAGTAATAATTGATGGTGAAAAAGTAGCTGATTCAAAACATGAGTTTCGTCGCTTGAATGATCTTATCGCCCTTCAAAGAGCAGGACAGATAAAAGATTTACAGACACAGGTTCGATACAAGCTGATACCAGCACAAAAAATATGTGGTGTGAAAGTACGTGGAACTGATTATGTGGCTGATTTTGTTTATTGGACCAGTGAAGGGCAGTTTGTTTGTGAAGATGCCAAAGGTCATAAAACACCAGATTACATCATCAAACGTAAGCTGATGAAGATGATTCACAATATCGATGTTGTTGAAGTTTAATTGTAGGAATATGGAGTAAGGCTATGACTATGAAGTCTGATGATTTACGTACAAACGCTCAAATTGTTTTAGAAGCAATAGAGGATCTACATTCTCAAGAACAGATTGTTACTCGAACAACACTGGCTGATCTTACAAATCTAAAATTATCAATTATTGATGACAGACTTTCATATTTGGTAGACACTGGACAGATTATAAGAGTACAGCGCGGTGTATTTGTACCAGCAATTAAACATCGTACAGCGCGTTTAATGTCTAAGACTATTTTGCCTGATGGAACAGTTAGTATTGAAATTGGCAGCGTTAATACGGATGTTTTGACACTGACACCGCGTGAGGCAAGAAACTTGGGCAACTTATTGATTGGCGAAGCAATGCAATACAGCAATATTGAGCTTGGGCATCATATGGCAATTATACAAAGTGAAGTTTCCTCTCATGTGCGTAAATTATCAAAGCAGGTAGGAGATTTATTGGATACAGGCAAGCAAGGTGAATTGTTATGAATCTGATTGGTAAAAAAGTTGTATCTATTTTTAACTCAAAAGATACAGGTCTCTGGACTGTAGAACGTCAATGGCCAAGCGAATTTAAAACGGATGAAATTGATGTAGAGGTTCGACGTTATAATACTAAAACTACAACATGGTTCTATGGTTATAAGCGCACATTTAGAGATGCAACAGCAGATGAAATTAAACATGGAGGTCGTTTTGAAGGTTCATGTCCTCATAAGTTCATTACCTATGATCGTTTTGTAATAAAAAATAATACTCCTCCAGCGTTAAAAAAATACAGTGAAGCAGATTCATGGAAAATTGAATGCTGTGAATGGTGCGGATTAAAACAAAAAAATGGAAATATATTAGAAAAACCAATTCGCTGGTAACCCCCTATAAGGTTAGACCTCCCCACATATATACATGATCATTAAACCAATATGAGGTTTGGTGATCATGGCTGAAAAAAAAGTAATTGATTGGGAAAAGATCGAACTCGATTATCGAGCAGGCATTAAGTCTCTACGCCAGATTGCAGGTGAGCATGATATTGCAGAATCAGGCATTAGACGTAGAGCAAAGCAATACGAATGGGTTCGTGATCTATCTGAAAAAATCAAAGCTAAAGCAGATGACATTGTGCGCAAAGAGAGTGTGCGCAGCAATGTGCGCACGAAAACAACCATTTCAGAAAAAGAAACAATTGATGCTAATGCCAATGAAGTAGCGTCAGTACGTTTAGCGCATCGCAAGGATATTCAACGTTCTAGACGAATTGCCATGAGTCTTTTTGATGAATTAGAGCAAATGGTTGGTGAAGATCATGTTGATTTACTAATTAGACTCGGTGACTTGATGTGGTGTCCTGATGACAAAGGGAAAGACACCCTAAACGATATTTATCAAAAAGTTATTTCAATGCCCGGTCGTGTTAAGTCAATGAAGGATTTAAGCGACACACTCAAAACATTAATTGGATTAGAACGTCAAGCATTCGGACTTGATGATGAAAACAATAAACCGGCAGACGCATTAACTTCATTACTCGAAAGAATTAGTACAGGAAACAGTTCTGCATTTAAGCCAATTGCCGATGATCCAGAATATGGAGAGTCTACGTGAATGGAACGACTAATCACCCACATCAATTTAATTTCAAGCGCGTACACGCTTCAAAATTGCACAAATATTGTGCAAAATGGAGTGAAAATTGATATATAACACTGATTTACAGCCATTACCAATGAACAAGGAAGAATTAGAACGCTGCCTTGCTGATCCAATTTGGCGTATTTTTAGTGGCTGTTTGTATAAGATCAAAATTAAGGGTGATGATTTTGTAAATGAGTTCGGGCAAGTCGAAGAAGCTCCTACATATGAATTGCCTTTTAAACCAAATGATGCACAGAAAAAATTTCTAAATCGGTTGTGGTACCGCAATATCATTTTAAAAGCACGCCAGTTAGGTTTCACAACACTGATTTGTATATTGTGGCTTGATCACGCTTTATTTAATGCAAATCAACATTGCGGTGTTATTGCACAAAACCTTGAGACTGTAAGTGACATCTTTAGCGATAAGATTAAATTTGCGTACGACAACTTACCGCCTGAAATTTTAGAGCGCTTTCCGCTCAAAACAAATAATGGTACTGAGATGGAGTTCGCTCATAACGGCTCTAAAATCTCCGTTGCAACATCATTCCGTGGCGGTACCATGCACCGCTTACTTATTTCTGAATACGGCAAGATTTGTGCTCAGTCACCTGGTAAAGCAAAAGAAGTTCGTACAGGTTCATTACCAGCAGTTCCAACAACAGGTATCTGTGTCATTGAATCTACAGCTGAAGGTCGTGGTGGTGACTTCTTTGACAAGGTTCAGATTGCACAGAAGAACTTTGCATCACGTAAAAAACTCACACCAAAAGACTTTAGGCTGCATTTTTATGGTTGGTGGGAAGAACCTAAGTACCGTATTGATTCTTCAGAAGTGGTTATATCGAAAAAAGATCATAATATTTTTGATCATATTGAAATCGTTGTATCTAAAAATTTAGGTAAAAAGATCAAGATTGATCCAGATCAACGTGCTTGGTATGTATCGACACGTGATAACGATTTATCTGGCGACCAAGCTTTAATGTGGCAAGAGTATCCGTCATTCCCAGATGAAGCTTTCCAAGTGTCTACGGAAGGGAATTACTATGCAAATGACATGCTTGAGCTACGTAAACGCGGTGGCATCGCTCAGATAGAAGTGTTGGATGTTCCAACTTGTACGTTTTGGGATATTGGCAACCACGATGGTTGTGCGATTTGGTTCCATCAAATGATGAATCAGCAAGATCGCTTCATTGATTACGAAGAAGATCATTTTAAAGACTTACGTCATTACGCAAAACTTATTAAAGATAAACCATATCTCTATCACACTCATTTTTTACCACATGATGCGGCTCATAGACGACTTGGTGATTACAACAAGTCAGTATTAGAAATGCTTGAGGAATTATTACCAGGTCATGAATTTGTGGTCATTCCTCGTATTACATTGCTCACAACAGGTATTCAGCAAACACGCAGGCTTCTAAAGAATGCTTGGTTTGATGAAGAACGCTGCAAATTAGGTATTGAGCGAATAGAAGGCTATAAGAAAAAATTTAATCACCAAGCCAATATGTATATTGATCAACCAGATAAATCTAATGGTTGTTCAGAAGGGGCAGATGCACTAAGACAATGTTCACAGGCGAAAGAAGCAGGGTTGCTTGGTGATTACGTCTATACGTCTAGTCGTACCAGTGATAATTCAAGTACAAATATTCATGAACAGCAATCAAGCTATAGAGAAGCACCACCAACAGATTGGCGAATGTAAGGATTTTAAATATGTTTGATCATGATACTACTGAGATTGAGCAAGCTAATCTTGATGATGATGCTTTAACGCTCGATGAACTCACTGAAATTATGTATGAAATTGAGGAACAACCTTACTGGCGTCATACCGCAGATAAGGAAATGGATTACGCAGATGGTAATCAGCTTGAAACTGAATTACTCAATCGTATGAAACAGATTGGTATTCCGCCGGCGGTCGAGGACATGATAGGTCCCGCACTGCAATCGGTTGAGGGTTTCGAGTTGCAAACACGCACCGATTGGCGTGTAAAAGCCAATGGTGATACAGGCAGTGATGATGTAGCAGATGCTTTAAATTTTAAATTGAATCAAGCTGAACGTTTATCCAAAGCTGATAAAGCATGTAGTGATGCTTTCCGTCCTCAAATCGGTTGTGGATTAGGATGGGTTGAAGTTAAACGTGAACAGGATCCATTTAAATTCCCATATCGCTGTATCAAAGTACATCGAAATGAAATCCATTGGGATATGAAATCTGTTGAAAATGATTTAAGTGATGCGCGATGGTTACGTCGTACTCGCTGGATTCACCCAAAACGATTAATAAATGCATTCCCTCAACATGCAGAGCTTATTCAAACAGTAGGTCGCTATGGCGGCTCATGGTGGCAAGAAGCAGGTGTTATGGATGGTGGAGAAAGTACAGGTCTAAAAAATGCTTGGCTTGATGCTCGTTCATACACAATCAGTGAACAGTATTGGTATAACCCAACTTCCAAAGAAATCAATGTTGCAGAGGTTTGGTATCGACGTTGGGTGCGTGTACCAGTTTTAAAATTCTCCGATGGTCGTGTAGTTGAATATGATTCTTCAAATATGAATCACGACATTGCCATTTTTCAAGGATTGGCACGCGTTGAACTTGCAAATATATCAAAGGTAAGGCGTTCGTATTGGTTAGGACCTCATTTGCTATTTGATGGACCAACTCCATATTCACATCATTATTTCCCTTATGTACCTTTCTGGGGTGCTCGTGAGGACAATACCAATATTCCTTATGGCTTTGTACGCCGAATGAAGTTCAGCCAAGACAGTATAAACTCAGGCATTTCTAAATTACGTTGGGGGATGAGCGTTACACGAGTTGAACGTACCAAAGGTGCAGTTGATATGACAGATGAGCAGCTTCGTCGCCAAGTTGCGCGTCCGGATGCTGATATAGTATTAAATGCAAACCATATGGCTAAACAAGGGTCACGTTTTGAAGTGAAGCGTGACTTTGAATTATCACAACAACATTTTCAATTGATTAATGATAACCGTGCAGCAATTGAACGAGTCAGTAATATTACGAGTGGTTTTCAAGGTAAAAAGGGTAATGCGACTTCGGGTAAACAAGAGCAGCTGCAGATCGAGCAATCCAATCAGACCCTAATGAAGATCATGGATAATTTTAGAGAAGCCAGAACATTGATAGGTGAAATGCTTCTTTCAATGATTGTTGAAGATATGGGAACACGCGAGCAAACTGTGATTATTGAAGGTGATGCGATTCGTGAAGATCGTACTGTCGTAATCAACAAACCCGAAGTTGATGAAATGGGTTATCCATATGTATCTAATGATGTGCAACGTATTCGCTTGAAAGTAGTACTTGATGATGTACCAAGTTCTACAACATTCCGAGAACAACAACTAAATGCATTATCTGAGATTACCAAGTCATTATCTGCTGAAATTCAAACAGCTGTATTGCCATATGTAATGGCTTTAACAGATATTCCATTTAAGAAAGATATTATTGAATCGATTCGCCAAGCTACTCAGGCACAGACACCTGAACAAATCGAACAACGTATTCAAGAAGCTGTTAAACAGGCATTGGCTCAAGCTGGCAATGATATTAAATTACGTGAACTTGAGCTTAAAGAAAAAGAAATGGTCAGTCGCATTAGAAATACTGATGCTAAAACTGTTCAAACTGGTGTTCAATCATCATATAGCGCTATGCAAAGTGCAGCACAAGTTGCACAGATGCCACAGATTGCGCCTATTGCTGATGTAATTATGCAATCTGCAGGGTATCAAAGTCCTAATCCAATGGGTGATGACCCTAATTACCCAACCGCAGAACAAACAGCAGCACGTGATTTACGGTCACCATACATAGAAGGTAAAGGTGCACAGTTAGGAAGTGAAGGATTGGCAGAGGTACAACAAAATACCAGTCCAATGAGTCCACCAGTACCGCAAGAAGGAAGTTCACCAATGCAGGGAATAGAAACAGTTCGTACAAGTGATAATTTAGCATAATATAATCAATAAATTGAGTTACTATATATCTGTGAAATGGAAAGAAAGGACTAAAAAAATGAGTAATGATCTTGATCAATTTATCAAAAATTTTAGGGCTGTTGCTCAGAATATTTCTGATCTTCTTCAAAGAGATGAAGTTAAGTTACTTGCAAGTAAACTAATGTCTGGTCTCCATCAATTTGGTGAAATCATTCAAAAATTTTACTCATATAGTCAAGATCAAAAAAAGATGTATATTGAAATGAGTCAGTATGGGTGGTTTCCTTCTTATTTAACTTTTAAGACACCTGCTTATGAAGGAGAAACAGTCGATAGTTATATGGAAAGATGTTTAATAGATAATCTTGATGATGTTAAACTATTAATTATTGAATCTTATCCACATAGAAAGCATATATTTGATGAAGCATTCAAGTTGTTTGATGAAGAAAGATACATTGCAGCTATCCCTTTATTTTTAAGTCAATTGGATGGTTTGAGTGTTGAATATGGATTATCTCCATTTTTCACAAACACTAAAAACAGCGTGTCTAAACCTGAAATAAAAGGATTAAGTATTGAAGAAAAAATAAAACTTGATAAATTTCCAATATATTTAAAAAAAGCACTAGAAAACAAACTATTAGGTGAAAATCAGGAATTAATTTCATACTATCAAGAAGTCATTGCGAATGCTAGTAACTCATTCATTGGTGAAAATACTAAAAATCTTGATATGAATAATTCGATTAATAAATTAAATAGGCATGGCATATTACATGGGCATATAGAATTTTTAGAATATGCTGATAAAAGGAATTGTTTAAAAGTAATTTCATTAATATTATTTGTCGATCACATATTATCGCTTATTGAGAATAAAGATAATCACACAGAATTAGATTCTGTACCTACAGAAGCAGAGGTGCAAAATGTATAAAACAGAAATTATAAGCAAGTTTGGCGGTATCAATAAGTTAAATGATGCGATTAAAACAAAGGCACTTTGTGATGTTTATTGTTGGGAAGATGGCAAGTGGTACTCGCAAGGATACTTTGACGATATTGCTGGTAAAAATCGCACAGGTGAAACATTACTGGACTTGATGACAGGAGTTCCACTTGATGCCACTCATTTTGCTGGTCCACTTTTCATTAAACAAAATGAAAAAGGGAATGTTTATGAGTGGGTGCCAAAGCTAAAAAAATGGCTGTACGTTGGATGGCATCCAAAAGCAAATATTAAACCACTCAATTGAGTGGTTTTTTATTACCCCCCTGTAAGGCTAACGCCACTCTACTTAAATCCCTGAAACTTTCCTCATGTTGAGCAATCAGCAGCTAAACGCTAGAAAACTCTAGCCATTCGACCTTGGCGGCTACAGCGATAAGTAGTAGGAAAGACATGGATATTACAGAGCAACAACAACAGTTGATTGAAGATAATGGTGGGAAACTTCCCCCTGAACTTGCAGCGCAGCTTTTAGAGCAGGCGTTAGATGGCGATACCGCAAATGCGGAAAATGGTAGTCAGCCAGCAACTACCCAAGAACAGGAACAAGCCAATACACCAAAAACTGAACCTACAGCACAACAGGAACCTGATGAAAGTCAGTTGAATGATGAAAATGCGGTGGTTCTTGCAAAAGATGGTAAGCACACGATTCCATTTGAACGCCTTGCTAATGCACGGAAAGGTGAACAGGAATGGAAGCAAAAGTATGAAGATGCACAATCTGAACTTGCGAAACTTCAAACTGATGCACAACAACGTATTGATAATGGTGAAAATCCTACAACCCAAGATAACCAAGTAGCTATAGCTCAGAAAGCCATAGATGAAGGTGTAGATCCTGCAATCTTTGGTGATTTCAGTGAAAAAGCTTTAGCGGAAGGTATTCAAAAAGTCGTAGATATGCGTGTTTCTGCGATGGTAGATCAACGTCTCAAAGAGGCATTGGCTCCATTTCAACAGCAACAGGCTTTAAGTGCTGAACAAGCACATTTCACTGAAATCTTCACGGCACACCCTGACGCTGAATCTATCGTTGAATCAAAAGAATTTAATGATTGGTTGAGTGCTCAACCAGGTATTACGCAAAGTGCTTATCAATCAGTCTTAAATGGCGGTACGGCTTCACAAGTCGTCGAACTTTTAGGATTGTACAAAACTGCAAATCAATCAACTGAACAAGCTGCAAAACCCGATGCGGTTAAAGCAGCAGCGCAAGAAGCTGTAAAAAACGCTCAAACACAAGTACCACATAGCCTTTCAGATTTGCCCGCTGGTTCGCCTGCTGGTGTTTCTCGTGATGAACGCATTGCCAATATGACACCTGCGCAAATGATCGAAGAAATGTCGGATTGGACTCCAGAACAGCGTGAGCAATATCTGAATCGTCGTGTGTAATTTAAATTGTGGAGAGTCGACATGACGAATAAAACCAATGCTGCTTATGGCGATAAAACAAATATGGTGACACAAGCCGTTGGCTTGTTCGCTACTCATATGCAACGTAACAGCACCATCAATTTATTGGCAGGAAAAATGCCAAAGGGTGAAGCTGGTGCTGATGCAACTTTGCGTAAACAAACTACTCAACATATGCCAATTGTTCGAGTCCAAGACTTAGGTAAAGGTCGAGGTGATGAAGTAACTTTTCATTTACTTAATCCTGTTGGTGCATATCCAATTATGGGTAGTGCTCATGCCGAAGGTCGTGGTGTGGGAATGTCCTTGAATGAAGATCGATTACGTGTAAACCAAGCGCGTTTCCCAGTGGATCTAGGTAATGTGATGTCACAAATCCGAAGTCCTGCAGATTTACGTAAACTTGGTCGTCCAGTCGCTCAAAGTTTGATGGATCGTTATTGTGATCAAGCTACTTTGGTTCATATGGCTGGTGCACGTGGTTTCCATGACAATATCGAGTGGGCTGTTCCAACAGATAGTCATCCTGATTTTAAAGAAATCATGGTTAACCGTGTTAAAGCTCCTACTAAAAACCGCCATTTCCTTGTTGATGGTTCAGGCGTTCAGCTATTTAAACAAACTTCTGATGAAGTGCAAATTGAAACTGGTGATCTATTTACGATGGATGCTGTGGATTCAATGAAATCTGTTTTAGATACGATTGCTTTACCACCACCAATTTGTAAATTTGAAGGCGATTCAAATGCTGATGATTCACCAATTCGTGTGTGGTTGGTTTCACCAGATCAATACAACAAATTTGCATCACAACCTGGTTTTAGAACATTCCAATCTGCTGCATGGGCACGGGCAAGCCAAGCAAAACAACATCCATTGTTTACTGGTGATGTTGGCTTGTGGAACAACTTTATTATCCGCAAAATGCCACGCCCTATTCGCTTCTATGCAGGTGACACAATTAAATACTGTGCTGCGTATGATTCAGAGGTTGAATCTAGTGCAATTGTTCCAGCAAGTTTTGGCGAAAAGTTTGCTGTTGACCGTTCAATCATCTTAGGTGGACAGGCATTAGCTGAAGCAATGGCTTCATCTGAACATTCAGGCGCACCATTCTTCTGGTCTGAAAAAGATTTAGATCATGGCGATAAGTGGGAACTTCTTATTGGTGCAGTTCGTGGTGTATCTAAAATTCGCTTTGATGTGAACACAGGTGAGCGTCAAGAATTCACAGACTATGGTGTAACCGTAGTTGATACAGCCGTTCCGATCTTTGGTCGTGGCTTGTAAATGTAAACAGGGTATGTCCAGTCAGGGCATACCTTTTAATATTTGATTTATTGGAGTTTGCAGTTATGGCAACGATTAAACGCAAGACAGCACGTACTCGCCAATTTGGTGGGTTTAGTCCATTTGGTAATACTACCAGTTTGGTTTATTCACTTTTAACAAACTCTACAGGTGCAGTGATTGATTCCGATTCTACAGCAGCAATCGCTGTAGGAGATGTAATTGATTTGGGTGAGTTACCCGAAGGCATGCAACTTGAAGATGCTCAAATCATTGTTTCAGCAGGCATGACTGAAGCTATTAAAGGTAATTTAGGGTTTACATACACTGGAAGTGATTCAGTTGATGTACCTCAAGATGCATCTTATTTCATAAAAGATGGTGACTTGGAAACAGTAGGTCGAGTTCGCGCAAATGGTTCAAAGTTAATCACTTTGCCAAAGCCAGCACGTTTAATTTTAACGGTATCGGGTGCAGCAAATGCAAAAGCATCTGAAATTCAGATCATTGTAACGGGCGAATTGAAAGGTCCTCGTTAATTTCAATCTGAGTTAAACCTTTGGCGGTGTGAGTGGTTTAACTTACATCGCCTTTTTTTAAGATAAAAGATAAGGAAAATGAGATGAAAACTTTAGCAATTGCAATGATTTGTCACTCAATTTATGCTGCATATTGCCAGTCTTTGGGTGATGACAGTCAAGTCGCATGGGATGAAACACCTGAAACTCATAAGCAAAGTTTGATTGCTGGTGTAGAAATGCATTTAGCAAATCCACAAGCCACACCTGAACAATCACATGAAAGTTGGTATCAGCAAAAAGAAGCAGAAGGCTGGACCTATGGTGAGTTTAAGGATTTAGAGAAAAAGGAACATCCATGTTTCTTACCCTATGAAGAATTACCACTTGAACAAAAGGCAAAAGATTATTTGTTCCGGGCTACTGTTCACTTAATGAAAGATCTTCCTGATGTAGAGGAATATTTAGCATTGGCAGATGAAGTTAAAAATTTACGTGAAAAAGTTCAAAAGACTGCAGTTATTTCACCTGTAGCCATACCAACAGCAACACCATTGGGTGCAAGTGGTATTGCAATTCAATATGTAGGACGTAAAGACCAATATATCGATCGTCTTTATGGCTCAAATCTTGTATTCGGTCCACAGCAAATACGTATAGTCCCATCTAACCTTGCAAGTAATCTGCTCAAACATCCAGAGTTTAAGCGTGTTGAATTACAAGAAAACGAGGATAAGGGATTTGGTAGTCAGCAAAGTGATGACACATTATTAATTTTAGATGAATCTAAAAAGCAGCAAGATAAGGCGAATGAGCTTGAAAATTTGATTGTTGAAGAAATTGATACAATTAATCGGATTACGGATAAAAAAAGCTTAATTGATTACGCCAAAAATAAATATGAGCAAGATTTAAAACTTAGTAGTAGTGTTAAAACGCTACAGAGCCAAGTTGTTGAATTGATCAAGCAATTCGGAGTGGTCTAATGCAACTCAGTCAATTAATTCAACGCTTTCGTACTTTGGCAAATGACAAGGTTGAGCCTTATTTCAATGATGATGAAAGCGTTATTGATTGGCTTAATGATGCTGTTAATGAAGCATGTATTCGTGGTCGTTTATTACATGAATCCCAAAACAATGATGTTTGTAAGATTAATGTATTGATTGGTTTATCTCGTTATCAGTTACATGAATCATTATACGAATTGACTCAAATCTGGTTCCAGCCAAGTGATGGAACAAAAGGGCAATACTTGACTTTAATGTCAGCTGAATTACTTGATCATTATTATGATGGTGAAAATTGGCGAGTGAAACAGGGTAAACCTGAACACATTGTTCAGGATGATACAGGTGTACGTCTTGTTCCAATTCCTGATGTAGATGGTGAATTACAATTAGAAGGCTATCGTGTGGCATTGTCACCAATGGAAAATGATACCGATATTCCAGAAATTAACAAAATTCACCACGTTCAATTGATTCATTGGGTTCTACACCAAGCGTTTAAGATACCGGATGCAGAATTCTTTGATCCAAATCGATCAGCATTAGCAGAGCAGGAATTTACAGACTACTTCGGTATTCGTCCTGATAGTGATTTGCGACGCATTACTCGTGAGGACATACCGCATAACGTTGTTCCATTCATGCCGTAAAATCAGAATCTCACACCATTAATATTTCCATCTTCATCTAAAGCTCCAAGGTGACTTGTTTCAAACCAATCACCTTGAATACACATAGATAATGGCATCCAAAATGTTAAAGGTTGGACTGCTTTTACTGCTTCATCAATAGTTTTAATATTTTCAGAGTTTTTTAATCTATAAAAGTTAAAATTCCCTAAATCATCTTGAAACCATTCGAGAAGTGATTCTGCAGTATACTCACTTGGGTCTGATTCTAAATCGTGATTCCGATCGATTGAGCCGATAAACATTTTAAAAAGTTCTTCGTATAGAACAATGCAAAGATCATGTAATTCATCAAAATTCTGAGTCATATCTGTATCTTGGACGTCACTACAGTCATATTGAACAATAACTCCTTTTTTATAATTATTGATCATTTCTTGAGAAAAATTGGAGATTTGTGATTTACTCCAATCATTTAATTCTTTTAAGCACTGCTGTACTACTTCATGTTGAACTGGCATACATCTTCCCCGAATTTAAATTAGAAAAAAATTATATAAATATTCATCCCCTGTAAGGCTAACAGCTATATAGGTTTTTTTACATACTATTCTCACTTATTTAATTTAAACATGCACAAGATGGGCAAACGAATTATTGATTTAAAGACAGATGACACGCTCTACATAGGCGATGCCAAAGTTCAATTGATCAAAAAATCTGGGCAATTGGCTCGTATTTGTGTTGAAGCAGATAACCACATTGATATTACACATAAGCGCATGAGTGCTTCTGATTCAGATACGGAGAATCAAGCACATGGCAAACACACTCTATGACAAAGGGCGTCAGCGTTTTTTAGAAGGTCAATTTAATTGGCTCACTGACACAATCAAAGTCTATTTAGTCAGTACAAGCGCTTATACAGTAAACGCTGCTACACATGAGTTTATTTCAGATATTTCAAGTTCAGCACGAATTGCGGGTCCTGTAACTTTAACTGCCAAATCCACAGCAGGTGGGGCAGCAGATGCAGGGGATGCAACATTCACAGCAGTATCAGGCGGTGCAATTGGTGCAATTGTAATCTATGCAGATACAGGGACAGAAGGTACAAGCCCCTTGATTGCATATCTTGATACCGCAACAGGTTTACCCATCACACCGAATGGCGGTGACATCATCGTGACTTGGGACAATGGTGCAAACAAAATTTTCAAACTTTAACAGTGAGTGTTTCGCATGAGTGAATCCATTAAACCTGAACCAATCATCATCCAAATGTCCGGTGTAGAGCCTGAACGTGTCATGAATGGTGCATTAAACCTTATCCATGATTGGGGAAAGCTTTTAGGTCTACCTCCATTTCAGATGTATTGCTCTGAAATCAGCGACAATGACATTTTGTATGTTGAAAATTGGATTGAAGATTTAGTTTTGGCAAAACTTAATGAGCTTGGTGAAGATGCTTTGTTTAATCAGTACTCTGAATGGCATAAGAATAAAGGGTGCTGGAAAAATGAAGATGTTTTTGGAAATATTAAGGTGAATTGATATGACAACATTGAGAATCATTAGAGATGTAAAAATATCAAGTCACAAGCCCGTTCAATATGAGCCAACAAAAAAACTGGTAGAAACTGCTGGTTATGATGCTGAATTTTTGAAAGGTCTTCATCAAGTACAATCATTTCTCAAAGAAGTTGAAACAAAATCAGCTTCGCACTTTCCAAATTTGTTTACACCACTTGATAGTAGTGATCCATTAACATTAAATTTTTATCCAGATAGTCTGACATCTTTTGGTGATATTAATTTAAATATAAATGCTACTGGACCAAATTTAACTTTTGAAGTCCCAATATGGCGAAGATTTTATAAATACGAACCAAGCGATACTCAACCTATCTATATTATGATAGAAGGTGGAACCAAGGGGCTAGGCACAAGTGGATGGGACCGCTCATGTGTACCTTGGTTTAATATATCTTTTGCTTATGATTATTCTGAGATAAACGGATTAATTGGAGTAGTTAAGAAAGTTGGATTTGGTGTTCATCTTGTTTATAACTATACCGTTGCCTCTGTAAATTATCTTTTAGATGCTAAATTTGTATGCCAAATAACTGATGATGTTTTCAATCTGTACTTTCATTCAACGTATTGTCGAGATAATCAACCAATTTTTCTTGGATTAAATAATAGTTATACTTATCCAGTTGGAATTCCAACAGGGATTATTCTAGCCAAAGCTAAAGAATTTATTGTTGGTGAGCCTGAAAAATATGTAGCTGTCGCAATAACTCCTCAGTGTTTTAATTCAAATTATGGTACATCCGCTACAGATCCATATGCAGATTTTGGAAATCTTAGAGATCATGCTTATTTTATATATCCTGAAGCTTGGGAAATAAGAAACTCTCCAACACCATTAGGATGCGCCAATTTAACAGTTAATTCGCCTGGTAGAATGTATGTTTCAAAATTCACTTACTGTACACAAACAGGTTCTATATACGATGTTAATGGACTGGTTTGGCTGACCAATCCTGATCGAAGTAAATTGGATTTTCAAAATACTACAGTTAAAATTTTAAATTCACTTAGAAAAGTTTCAATCTTACCGATGTTAAATCCATTGATTCCTTTAAATAACACAATGGTGTTGTCAGCAAATTCAATCAGAATGGGAGTTATATTAGATGATTCCATTATTGAAGAATGAGTTACTTATCTCGGATGAGAGTATTGAAATTAGATATGATTTAACTTCATTCGGACTATCAATTTACGATCATCATAATATTGATGGTTTACATCCTTTTCTACATTTAATCCAGTCTCAAGGTAATAAGCAAATTTCATCAAATGGATTGATGGGTGTCGTTGCTGATGGTGTTCCAGTGAGTGCCAAAGTTGTTTTAATCCAAGAAATTGATGGATTGTTATTTGAAGTGGGAAGCACTTTAACAGAGGATGGTGCGTGGAATGTAAAGCAACTTAATGATTTCAGAACTATTTGTATAGCTATAAAAGAGGGATATAACTCAGGAACAGTTTCTCAAGTTATTCCAGAGGAATAAATCATGAGTAATTATATTCCTCCTAATGGTCGATTTGTAAGCATAAACTTAGGTAAAAAAAACTATACACCACCAAAGGCAGATAATTTAAGTATAAATTTAACTCCCGATCAGCAAAGTGGCGAGACGCAATATATAGGGGGGGAAGGAACAGGTTGGGATAGTTTTGTAGCTGGACAATCTAAAGTAAGGTTACAGTTTCGTCATATCCAAAATGTTGGTGGATTTGAATCAAATTCAATTGGTCGTCCATTAATTTACCTTTATTCAAGGTATATTTTTAGTCAAGGATTTAAATCTGAATCAATTGGTTCGCCATCAATAATCAACCGAAATCGTTATTATTATTTTAGTGGTACTGATTTTTTAAAATTTGGTGCACCAAGCTTTCAGAATCTTAAAAGATTCCTTCCACCAATCGGTTTAAATGCAGGGCTTTATGGTAATCATAAGGTTCAAAGTCTTAGAGCATATATCAATCATTATGGTTCAAATTTCATAAAGTTTGGTGATGCACGAATAAGCTATAAAGAACAATTTGCTACGAATGCCGGTGGTATAAACGGATTACAAATGGGCAATCATTTGGTTGCTTATTCATTGCGCTATATCGAAATGAATAGCAATAATATGGAGTTATTTGGGCGAGCTTGGATTTCATTTTCACCAAGATATATTGAGCCACGCGGTATCTATGAACAATATCCATCAAATCATTTAGTTAGTCCTAAAATTACTATCTATCCAGAAGGTCTTAATGCCACACTTTTTGGAACAAGAATTATTCCTGAAATTCAACGTGTTTATTGCCAAGGTTTAGAAACGATCTACGGTAATGCCGAGGTTAAAAATTACAAACAATTTATCAGTCCAAAGGGCTTCTTAGGGTTCGGTGAAAATGTATTGCAACAATGGGGACATTACAAAGTATGGAATAGAACACAATACATTGTTCAAAAACATGCATCTGATGATGGTTTAAATCCTCCAACACCATCAAAATTAGCTACAGTTTTGAATCGAAATCGTACATTACAGATGTTTGGTTTATTGCACCAGCGGTTTGGGTATCAGCAGGTAGAAAATGGCGCAAGAGCCTTATTACCATTAGGCATTCAATCACTGACTGAAAGTGAAAAGACCAAAACATTTATTGCATTTAGAATCAGAAAATTACCAATTCCATCAATAGAACCCATTCAAATTTCAGCGTGGACCAATGTTCGTTTAGGTGCAAAGTTATTAAAACCATCGGGAATTTTAGCTTCAAGATTTGGTACGGCATATGTAGAAAATACCCGACGTAATTTTAGATTTATTGGCTTAGGCGTTCAATCAATCTACGGAAACGCAATGGTAAGTGATGCCATTCGTACTTTGGGTTTTGAGCAGCGTTTTACTATTGCTCCGCCTATCATTTCGTTGCCCGAAGTGAAATATGGTCGTCGCTTTGTCGAGTTTTCTGCTACTGATACCATGAGTAAATATGGTCGAGCTGAAGTTGTAAGCCGATTTAATAAAATTTTTCCGAAATACGAGCTCAAGAATTTAGTTGGTGAACCCATTGTTAGAAATGTGACTCCTGAATTACGCCATCGAGGTTTAGATTTATCAGAATATGGAAACACATATATTGGTTTATATACGCGTTATATCAATGCACAAAGTATAAGCATTTTAAACTTTGGTAATCACACAATAGCAGATAGAAAACAATCGATTATTGTGTATGGCATATCAAGTCCTGATATTTCTAAATTCCACAAATTAGAGAGAATCGGAGCAGGAAAATATATCACTCAACTGATCGACTTTGATAAGAATGGTATTGCAACTGAAAATTTTGAAACTGACCCAAAAAAATGGCATGTTATTCATCAAAACGTGATTCGTCCTGATTCTGATAAAGAGATGACGCTTTTTGGTGTCGCAGATGTACATGCAAATTCGATACGTGTTGAACCGGGTTATTGGGAACGGTTATTTGGCGTTGCAACTATATCTCATAAAAATCGAAGCATTAACGTTGCTGCATGGACTGAAAAATTAGATTTAGGTGCACCGCGAATTTCACCACATACCATTTTTGCAGTTAAAGAAGCACCAGAACAAGCAATAAATAATCATGTAAAGCCTGAACTAGAGCTTCATTATGTTGATGGTTATCGTCGGGAACCAGGTGCGATTTTTGGTACTGCAGATGTATCACATTTTCATCGAAAAATTGTAGTTGGTGGAGGAGTTTTAACACTATTTGGAAGTGCCGAACTCCGGCAAACACTTTTTATTATCAAACCAAAAGGGTTTAATAGCCTTAAATTCGGAATCATTGCACCAATAGGTAATCAAACCATTAGTTTTAGACGATCATTGGACATGAGTAGTTTTGGTCTAAACTCAATACAACATATAGAACCATATAATAAAAATATAAAGCCTAGTGGTTTTGAATCACTTAAATTCAGTAAAAATGAAATTCAACTATTCCATCGCAATGTTTTTATGACTGGATTAGATTCACAATCCATGGGAACACTTAAACAAGATGATACACCGTACATGTGGCAAGGTTTAAGAATTGGACCCCACATTCCAACTGATATTGGATGTGGTCTACAAACTGCCTATGGCAAAGCATGGATTTCTAACAGAGTGAGGGAATTGAAACCTATAGGTTTAGATTATGCATTGGTCAATGTTTATGATTATGGAAACTTTGATCAACGTATGCGTGTAACGATACGCAAAGATGAACAAGTCATACCTCCTCAACGAATTTATATGAGTGGATTTGATGGTCTTCAAATTGCTGCATCAGACATTAAAAATCATGTGTATTTTATACGTCCAGATGGAAATTCAGACCAATACCGCAAAGGGGCATTTTAATGAAATTATTTCCTATTGCTGGAATAGACAACGTATCAAATGAAGATGCATTACAAATTGGGGGAGATAATCCTCGATTGTTTGTAAAGGACGCAATTAATGTAGATATTTCTGAAACAGGGCGTATAAGTTTAAGAAAATCTGAACGCTTAATGACCAACAAAAACTATAAAAATATTTGGCAAAGCCCATTACATAAAGATGTGTTTGCAACTTTAGATCGGCAGCTTGTGAAGCTGAATACTTCAGATTGGTCGTTTGATGTATTGCTCAATCAGATCAATCCTGAATACATTTGTTATGAAGTTTTGAATAATCAAATTTTAATTTCGACCTTAACTGAAATATATGTTTTTAATGGGATTAAAATTGAACCATTGGCTATCGAGAATCCAGCCAGTCCATTGTTAGAAAGCCGAATTGAAGGTGGAAAATTAGGGACTGGTGATTATGTAGTGGCGATTTCATACTCTCGTAATGGTAAAGAATCGGGATTATCGCAACATGTACAAAGCCATATTGATATTTTAGGAAAAGGGGACGTACTGCAAGGAAGCCTTATTGTACAGTTACCTTATTGTCTTGATGCATCAATTACAACAGTGAATGTTTATTGTTCAACTCGTAATGGTTCAGAACTGCGTAAATACGGTTCTTATCCAATTACTACCACACAGGTCATCATTGACCGAGATGATCACTTAGGGCGCGCAAACCAATTTATCACAATGTCAGCCATGCCCGGTGGTAAGTTTATGAAATATTGGCAAGGTCGTTTACTGACTGCAGATAAAAATATATTACGTTTTTCACAAGCAATGGCTTATCACTTACATGATGAACGTCATGATTTTATTATGTTACCTCAGCGTATCAGTTTTATTCAGCCTGTTGATGGGGGTATATGGATAGGACAAGTGGACCATGTTGTTTTTTTAAGTGGTCCAGAACCAAAAGAGATGACATTTATTAAAAAAACCGCGCATTCGCCAATCCCTTTTTCAGCTATTGAGGCAGACAGTAATTTAATTGGGAGCGAAATATCTCAGGGTGGAGGTAAGACTGCACTGTGGCTATCTGAAAACGGTTATGTAATTGGAACAAATTCAGGTGAAATTATTGAATTGCATAGCGCTAAACTCCAAGGTATTTCAGCAAAAGTGGGTAGGTCTGTAAGTCTAGGGAGACGGCTCATAACTCTTGTAAGTTAATGGAAATTAAACTTTCAACGAGTTCAATCATGGAAAATGTGAATAGCGATTTAAACTCCATCGGTGAGTATTATGACCGTGTAAATGGTGGGGAATGGCAACGAATTCCAAACCTTAACCCTACTGAAGGCATTGCACATATTTTAAATGTTTCAATGGGTACAAAAGCCAAACCTGCTGGGTATTACATTGCACTCTTTTCAGGTAATGCTGCACCTGCTGCGAATTGGACAGCTGCTAACTTTGCCTCAGTTGCATCTGAAATTGTCAGTATGACAGAAGGGTATACAAGTGCCACACGTCCTGAGTGGAAACCAAAAGATACGACTGCAAACGCCATTGATAACTTTGAAACAGTTGCTTCTGTGACGATTGCGACCTCATCACAACTCAATGTTACAGGCGCAGCCATTTTAACCAGTAGTGTAAAAGGTGGTACTTCTGGTTCATTAATTTCTGCAACTAAATATCCTGTGGCACGCACTTTCCAAAATGGTGACGTCTACGAAATTGGTTATCGAATTACTATTCAGAGTGCATAATGATAGAGCCACGTCCTTATGGGTTGGCTGTATATGGGGGCGATCTAACAAATGAAGATCGCCTTTTTATTGATGCCTACACCAAGAAAGTCACCAATATAAAACAAGTTTCGAATCTCGAATCTATTCGATATACACGCACGTTACCCGATGGTGGATATGTTGTTATACAAGATATGGGTGGTGTATTTCGAGCAATTGCATTTAAAGATCAACTGGAAAAGCAGCCTGAATTTGATGGTTTTGCATCAACAAAAATTCCTATGTTTTTCTCAGGTGTGATTACGAAGTCAATTTTATTCGGTGGTGAAGGACTTGAAATGTCTTTAACCGATATGGCTTGCAGACGTATTGGTAACTATGGTGATACAACTATTGGAAAGAATCAGAAGCTACAACGATTAAGATGCAAGTACACAGAGCTTTTTAAAGTTATGTTCGTGCCTGAATTTGCACAATCATTACCCGAAGAACGATTGCTTTACACCCAATATCACGCATTAAGACCAACTTGGTATAGTGGTGCGATGAGTGAAGTTGTTCAAATTGTAGGTGGTTTTGGTCGCCAAAAGTTAGAAGAATTGCCCGATGATATTGTCGAACGTGCTGAATTAAAACTTCCTGAAAAATATAGAAAAAAAATAGAAACTGAACTGAAAGGGGTTCGATTACCTGGTTATTCTGGTCTGCCTGATGAAGAAGGTCGTATATTGTATGATCCACGTTTCCATAACACCAATTTAATCAGTTTTGATCAAGAAAATTATCCATGGTTGATACAAGTCAGTCCGAGTGGTGTATGGGCAATGCCTTTACCGATCATTCCTGCAACGCGAACAGAAGCCTTCAGAGAATTCATTGAAGAAGTAGACGATAATGAAATCATTAAAATTTTAGATCGATTCAAGGGCATTCCAAGTGGTGAAACATTCCCTCAAGCTGGTGAATTTCAACGTTGGGAACGCGCTGGGGTAATCAGTAAAATCGGTGATGCATCTGCTTTCTATCAGCATTCCGCATATTCTACTGTTTGTGGATGGTCATGTAATTCTGATGGTACTGAAGCAGTTAACACATGCTATGACTACACGGACAGCGGATATTGTGAAGGGTATACATTTCAGCTTAGTCTGAATATGAGTGCTGTGAAACAACAGGGATGGCTATCAGAAAAAAATACCAATCAATTGGATGATTTACAAAATACACAAGTCTCAATTTACCTTTCAAAACTATTTGATTTGATGAAGGATAATCCTAAAGACTCTAAATTTATTGCAATTAAATATAAATTAAGACGGGTAGATATTAATCAAATTTTAGATCGAGCTCACATCACGCCAAATCAAGGAGAAATTGATTATTGGGATAATTTAGTCCTTGAGCCGCTTGGTCATCATACCGGGCGAATATCATTAATGAATCATGGATTGCTGTGCAATGGTACAAGAATCAAAATACCTGAAGCTATGCTATTTCAAGGCTGTATATCATTAAATTTTACACCACGTGACCCTGATATAACTTCTTTCCCTAAATTGGATACCATTGTTTTTGCTTATTACGTTGAGGATTCACTCAAGGTGATCAAAAACTTTAACGATGAGCATAAATATATACAAGATGTGGAGGGAAATTTTGAAGAAGGAATGACAGTAGGTAGCTGGGAACAGACCGAGACAACGGGTAATACTGGTCTGTTTGGTGAATTTTACTCAACAGATTTTGATGATCGTAAAGAATTTGCCCCAATCACAAAAATTACAAAGATTGTCGGGATGGATAAAGGTTATGGGCAGCCTTTGGCAATTTATCACTTTTACTTTTGGACGGATGGATATTTAAGACGTTCAAGATATTTTACCCATAAAACCAATATACATATTTCTACAGGTGAATGGCTTCAAAATGCATTTTTAGTGCCTTATTTCAACCGAAACATGGCGATCTATACCAAAAGAAATGGATTCACTGGTGAGAGATATGAAGAACATTACAGAATGCATGAAGTAGTAGATCCTAATAGATATTTGATGTGGACCTATGATTGGACGTGGCACAGTTTTGATAATGGATTAAAAAAAACAGGAAAACCATTCCCTGTAGATAGTGTGCCTGTTTGGGCAGAAGAGCATGTCAAAGACACACCCAATGAATATTCATATTTCGCAGATGAAGGACAATGGATACATGGATTACCTGCTGATGTAACTCATTTGGTTAATCCGCCAACTGGCGGCATTACATTAATTGAGTATGGTGGAACTCCACCGACCGTAGAAGAATATTCAGAAATTGAAGAAAAGGGTGGATCAAGTGAAAATCAAATACATTGTTCGATATTTGATAGACCAACTTTATTGAATAAAAAAGAACATAATGATTGGTTTTATACCATTTCCCCTGACAGTTATAACAATGTCTTTTACGAAGATGGCTGTAAGGTTGTATTTGGAAATGTTTCTTATGCGAATATCTCTATAAAGAATGAACATGGTCAGCGGTACCGATTTGGATATTCCAAACTCGCAGATCATCAATCAGCACATCACTTTATAGGGGTAATCAATGAGTAGTTATCGTGATGATTATTTGGATATTGCCTATATCAGTGATCAAACTTGGATGAAAACGCAAAGTAATGCTGAGTCGTTTTTCAACATAACAAGTGACATAAAGCACATCATTCGGGTTTTTCATTCTGATGATTTGATTATTAACAATTCGATACGTGATCATTCATTTATCGGAAGTTTTGATGAACTGATTATTCAAGATAGCATTGTCGATAAGAACAAGGCTTTGTATCGATTTAATGATGATCTAATGATCAGCGATTCAATCAAAAGTCAGTTAATTCGAATCGATTTAATAGAAGATCGACTTACTATTGATTCGGAAATTTTAGAAAAAAATAAATCATTGATTGTTGATCAATTAGTAATTTTAGATCAAATACAATCACGCAAGTTCTCATATCAATACATTACTGAAAATTCTATTTTAAAAGAGTTCTTTAATGCAAGATTGAGAGCAAGACTATTTAATAATGATGATCTTGAAATATATTCAAATGTTAAAGAAAAAATTGTATCAAAAACAATTGATTATCTTAGCATTTCAAATGAATGGGCAACCAAAAAAATCCATCGTGATTTATTGGATGATCAGCTTAAAATCACATCAAATCAATTTAAGAAAGTAATTGATAATTTTGAAGATTTGATAAGTTTTAACGAAATTTATTCAGATCGTTTTATTGCTAAAGATGCTTTGAATGATCAGTTAAATATTTCTGATGAATTTACTTCACCCAAACCAACTTACTCTCATAGTGAAAGTATTTCCGTAATTTCTTCTGAAATTTATGATCATTTAAATGCAAAACAATGGATTTTTGATACTGCATTTATTGAAGATGAAGTTCAGAAAAATAATGCTGATGGTGGGGCGTGGACAGCGAATGCAGACAATTGGGCAATGAGCCGTTATGAAGGATACAACTTTACAGAAATCTGTGTAATCGACGGAAAATTGTATGGTGTGAATGAATCAGGTGTATATGTTTTAGATGCCAACACTCACATTCAAGCCAAAATTAAAACAGGAAAGCTGGATTTAGGAAATGGAAATCTCGTTCATCCAGTAGGGGCTTATCTGGAATATGAGTTGTCAGGGATTTCAAAAAATATTGAGATTGGAGTGAAAACAACTCAATCCGGTAATGAACAAGTTTTCTTTTATAAACTCCCCCAAGAACAATCCAATCATTTAACGAATGGTCGAGTGTTATTTGGACGGGGGCTACGAGGTCGCCATTTCTCAGTTGAAATTAAAGTAAATGGTGATCATGGTTATATCAATGACATCAATATTGATATAGCTGCAACTAAACGGAGAGTTTAAAATGACTGTTACAGTTCCGCAGATTGATATTGTGACACAAGAAGTCACTTCTAAACTTGATTATTTTGAAAATAAAATCAATGGTTACGCCAATGATGTTTCAAAAGCTTTAGATAACATTACTGGAATTACGGTACCGAATGTTAATCCACCCTCTAATCTCGCCAAGCCAGATGAAGCAGGTTTTGAACCTCTTTCGGGTTTAAAAGTACCAGATTTAAATATTGATATACCAAAACCGCCAGTTATTGATATTAATATTCAATCACCAAAAGAAATGGTTAGTCCTGAATTTAAGGGATTGGATATAACAATTCCTGATACTCCTATTTTAAGTGAAGATTTATCAACACCAAACTTTCTAGATCCTTCTTTAATTCCTGAATTTGATATAACTGTGAATGTACCAACTGCACCAACATTCAATATTCAAAACTTTGATAAGGGTGAAGCACCTGCAAAGATAAATTTATCTGATCTTTTAAAGGATTTAGATTTAAGTGATTTAGATTTACCTAAAACTCCTGAAGCTCCAATATTAAATTTACCAGATATGCCTAGTTTGGCGATTGTTGAAGCCCCGAGCAAACCCAACATTGTGGATGATGTTGAAATACCTGATGCTCCAACGATTGTTTTACCTGAAATGGATGTTATTGAGAATATTGTATTACCTACTTTTGAATACAATGAAATACCAGTATTTGAAGGGGAAGCACCAAAACTTAATGTTGCTATTCCAGAAATCGACAGCATTATTGCCAACGCCAATACAGTAATCGCTCAAGATTATTATGCCCATAATCCAGATAATACAATTCAACCCTTAGTTTTAGAAATACGTTCTTGGTTAAATGGTAATAATGCTGGATTAGGCTTACCCAAGGCAGTTGAAGAAGCTTTATTTAATCGTGCACGTGAACGAGATAGCGCTGAAACTGAACGAGCAATACAAGAAGTTACTGATCAGTGGGCGAGTCGTGGTTTTTCGATGCCACAGGGAGCACTGCAAAAACAGATATCGGCGATTCGTGATCAAGCAAAATTGAGACTGTCAGATTTAAATAGAGATATTTTAATTCAGTCATTTGATAAGCAGCTTGAGCATATTCGTTTCTTGACTGAACAAGGCATGGCACTTGAAAAAATGAAGCAAGACATGTGGCTTGCTTTTGTTTCAAACACTATGGAAATGGTTAAAGTTCAAATAGATGGAAAAATTAGTATTTTAAATGCACAAATCAGTGTGTTTAATGCACAAAATTCAGCATTTGAAAGTTTAGTCACGGTTTATAAAACCAAGATTGAAGCAGCTATATCACGTATCACTGCTTATAAAACCATGCTTGACGCTCAATCAGTAGTGAGCCAAATTAATCAACAGAAAGTTGAAATATTCAAAGCTAAAATTGATGCTGTCATGTCCAATGTTGAAATTTATAAATCATTGGTACAAGGTGCTACTGCTCGTGCTGGTTTAATTGCGACTAAATTTGATGCTTATAAGTCAGAGGTTCAAGCTTATTCAGAACAAGTTAATGCAGAGAAAATTAAAGTCGAAGCGTATGATTCTCAAGTAAAAGCAGAAACTTCAAAAGCGACAATGTATGAGTCATTGGCGCGCATGTATGCTGCAACTGTCGAGGGTGTGTCTGCAAAAGCAAATGTTAAATCAAAACAAATTGAACTTAATCTTGAAGCAGCACGTGTAACAATTGCAGAATATCAAGCAAATATTGAAGCTTATAAAGCCGAAATAGATGCAAAGATGGGTGTTATTCAGAGTAATACATCAGCGTTCAATGCCCAAGTTGAATTATTTAAAGCTCAAGCAAATGTTGAATCTACAAGAGTTACCACTCAAGCCAGCGTAATTGATTCAATGTCACGCACGAAGATTTCATTTGCAGACGCACAAGCAAAGTTTGCTGAAATGCGTATGCGTGTAGGTATAGCAAATAGTGAATCTATCAGTAGATTTGCAGATATGCGTACACGAGTGGCAATCGCAGTATCAGATGCCCATTCTCGTTATGCTGATCTTAGTTTACGAACCACAATTGCAAATGCAGATGTATATAACCGTTACATTGAATCTCAATCACGTGTATCAATATCCAATGCAGAAATGCAGGCACGGTATGCAGACATGCAGGGAAGAACAAATATCGCATTTGCAGAAACACATTCACGATATGCAGATATGCTTTTACGTACCCAAATTGCTGATGCTGAAACCAAAGCCCGGTATGCAGATATGAACGTGAGATCAAATATTGCTTATTCAGAAATGCAGCTTAAAGAGTATGAGGCTAAAATGCAGAACGCAATTCAACAGGCACAACTTGCGTTAGAAGCTGCCAAGGCTGTTGGACAATTCTCATCTCAATTGGCATCAGGCGCAATGTCAGCTATGCATGTATCCGCGAGTATCGGTGCGAACGCATCTATAGGTGGCAGCGTGTCTGAGAGTACAAGCACAAGTACGAGTCATAATTACAGTTATTAATTGAGTTTTTTATGAAAAAAATTTTATATGTTCTAAAAGAATATTTAAGTATCATTGTTTTGATTCCAGCCATAATTGGAGGCATGTATCAAATAATAAACATTATTTATAATGTTGGATTTTCATATGTTAGATATTTTTCTGTTGCCCAGGTGATTCCAGATGGAATTCTAATAGGATTATTTATAATCTATATATTAGTAATTGTTGCAATAATTACAGAGTTGTTTAGGGTTTTTAGTATACATATTGATGATATGGGAGGGGTTAAAACAAAATTAACATTTATTGTCTTACTTTTATTTCTTCTAGCCTTATCCTCTTGGCGGTTTATGACATTCAATCCTGAATCAAATGTTAATGCAATATTAGGTGATTTTGGTTGGCTGAATGTAATAATTGTCTGCGTGTATGGAATATCAATGATTGTTATTAATTTAAGTATTACGAATGATTATAAGGTCACAAAAACAATTTACTGGACTACCTTAAGTTTTTACTTGATTTTTTTTGCATACCAATTTGACAGTAAAATTGTGGATTTAAACAATAATATTATTAAGGATGATAGTTTTTATAATCCTAATATTTTAATTAATAAGATGATAAAAAATAAACCTAAAGCTGATATTAAATATCTCTATGCGAATAGGGACTATATTTTCTTTAGCATCAATGAGGATGGTTATAAACAAATTCTTGTTGAGGATGCAAAAAAACTAACCTCATTGGACGATTGTAAAGAAGAGGAAAAATAAAAAGCCCTGTAAGGCTAACAAAAAAATCTATTCATGATTCACCATACATGATATTTATATCGGAATAAGTCTCATGTATGGTATGCAACGACCAAAAAAGAATAGCCAGTCTGAACTTATAGAAGGTAAGGGGAATGGCACCTCAGATAGTATTAAAAAGAATGTTCCAGAAGGCAGTTATATTATGCCTGCAGATAGTACAGCTCAGTTAGGCGCAAGAAATCTCAAAAATTTAGGTAAACCACCTACGACTGAAGTTAATGTATCCAATGGCGAATACCTTGCTGCACCTGAGCAATTACAAGCTATTGGTGGCTTAGTGCTTGATCGTATGAAGAATGCAACTCATGCGCATGTTGATCAACCACAATTGGGTTTTAAACCTGGTCAAAATAAACCAGAATTATTTTTTGCAAATGGCGGTTTAGTACAAAGTCCTTACCCAAGTGCTAATGATATTAGAAAAGCACAACAAATGCGTGATGTTACGCCTGTGAATAGACAATTACCAACAACTGTGACTCCAGCAACCACATCAACGCCTGTTACAAATCCATCACCACCTACAAGTAGTGGTGGTTTCGGTGCAAATGCGAGAAACTTTGTTAATAACAGTAAACTTGCTAAAGGCGTTGGATACTTAGGTGCTGCATCGTCTCTATTTGCCAATGCTGCCACACCAAGTGAACAATATAGAGAACGTTTTGGAATAGGAGATCAATCTCCTGAAGAATTAGGAACCTTTAAGGGTTTTGCCAAAGACTTTGGTGTACGTGCATTGGGGTACGCTTCTGACTTAGGAAATGCAATGACCTTCGGGCAGGCTGGGCGTTTTTATGCGGATAAACAACGTATAGCGAATGAGGCAAAAACAAGTCAGCAAGAATATAATGCACAACAAAATAATCCTAATACCGTTGTGTATAATCCATTTCCAAATAATGCAATTGTTTCAAAACCAGCTACTACGCCACAATCTCAATCAGCAGCTGTAACTCAAGTACCAAACGAAACAAAAAATACCAATCCTTATGCTATTCAACAGCAAGGCAATAGTTTTAGTTATGCAAATCCGCGCGCAGCTTCACAGGCACGAGCAGATGGTATAAGAGAGGGAGACAGCTTAGGTTTTAATGTTAAACCTGCTAACGATCCTAAAGGTGTGGCAAATTTCATGAATAATACACGTGAAATGGGTCCTACAGACCAACAAATACAAAGTGCAATTGCACAGAGAGAAATGAATTTAGGCATGCAAGGTTATGGTAGAAGTCCTGCTGCACCTCAACGAAATGAAGCGCAAGAAGCTGAAAGACAATCCATAATTCAAGCTGCAAGTACACCTATTTCAGGTGCAAGAGGTTTAACAGCAAATCAATTAAGAACCTTATCAGACTTACAGCAGGGTGAGGATAACAGAGCAAGTCAACGATACAGTATCGACGCTAATAATGCAGCTGCTTTACAACGTGAAGCGATGGGGCAAGCTGGACAAAATTATCGAACAGAGTTAGGCGAGCAAGGTACGAATAACCGATTTAATGCTAACCTAGGTTTTGATGCTCAAAAATTCAAAGCTACCAATGATTTAGATAATCGAGAATTTAATCTTAATGCAACTGAAAAAGGTTTTGGCATTCGTAACTCAGCACGATTAGAGAAATTGTACGAGCAATATGATTCTGCGAAATCAGATGAAGATCGTAAATCCATACAAGAAAAAATTAACCGTTATACGGGTAATAAAGCAGATACAGGTAAAGATCGCTATATGACTGTGGGTGGAGGTCAACAATGGGATGACAAAGCTGGAGGAACACTCACTCAACCGCAACGTTTGTTTGATACTCAGACACGGCAATTTGTTGATACGCCACAGGGGACTCCTCCACAACGAGCGGTGGGTACAATTTCAAAGGTAGGTGATAAGACTGCTGTTTGGGATGGTGAAAATTGGGTTCAGCAGTAAATATAAAGCCATTTTAACGATGGTTTCAGTCTATATAGGCAACTTAAGTTGATATATTATTGATATTAAGATGCCTTTATAAAAAAATTAAACGAAAATTACGATGAAGATACAGATATTATTTTAATTGGGTAATTTTATGGGTAATATATACTTTATAAATTGGGTAATCTTGTGAAAAACTATGAGTAAATATGAAAAACTAACAAATCAACCTCTAGTTGTTGTGTTGGCAGAATTCCGTTTCTCAAGCATTCTACAAATGGAAAATTACATTCCTGCATTTCAGAATTTTTTGAGACAAGATTTCCCTCTTTTTTCAACAACAGAACAACAAGAAATGATCATTGAGCAACAAGGTATACGTGTAAATAGCTCAACTGGATGGGTGTTTTTGTCAAGTAATAAAAAACGGGCAATAATTCTTGATAGAAGTCGATTGGTTATTCTCAGTAGTGAGTATGAACGTTTTCCTAATTTTTGGAATGATTGTAAAAAAGCTCTCGATTTCTTAATTCAGGAAGTTAAGCCAACACTCCTATTAAGAGTAGGATTACGTTATTCTGATGCTATTATTGGAAAAAATGAAGAAGAGCCTATTGAATCGTATGTTCAATCAGTAGTTTGTGAAGCTGGAAGCATGGATGGCGTAGGAGATCAGGTTCATCGGATTAATGAGACTTCTTATAAAACACAAGCAGGTATTATTGCAATTAGAAGTTTATATGGTGTACTCAATTTACCTGTATGGCAAGATTTAGTTGAGTCTCCAATTACTTTTAATAAGGACACAAACTTTAGTAAAAGAATATTATTAGATTTTGATCATTATTGGCAGCCTGAAGGAGAGACTCAATTATTTGAGTTAGAATTTATTTGTAATAAAATGGAAGAGCTACACTTAATTACTAGGAAAGCTTTCTGGGAAATTACAACTTTTGAAGGTCGGGAGGTTTGGAAATAATGGATATAGCAGCTTTCACCGTATCTACTGTACTGAACATCAGAACATTAAGTGATCATTCAGGTTCAGTTTTTGTTCAACATGTAGTATCAGAGCCTAATCACTATTCAACTGGTAGTATTTCGCCTAATTTTTCTTGGTTGGCTGAACATTCAAGAACTGGCCAAAAATATACAATTCTTAATAAGCAAACAACTATTCTTGAACAAAATCTTGATTTCATTAAATCAACTTTTTCTTTAACAGAAGAAGAACTTGCTAAAAGTATTGGAGTTACAAGGAAAACTTTACTAAATTGGAAAAAGTACGAATCCGAACCAAATAAGGAAAAAACTCAAAAAATGTTTGAGTTATACATTCTTGCAAAGAATTGGAAGGGTGCACAGTTTCCTACAGACAACATTAAACTAAATAGTCCTGTACTAGATGGTAAGACTATTAAAGATCTGTTACAGGATTCAGATACTGATAGCGAAAAAATATTATTCGCAGGCAATCGTTTAATGCATCAATCTATTGGTGAAATTGATTTAATTTGAGGTTTGAATTGTGCGACATTGGATGGAAGAAAGTGGTTGGTTACAAGGTTGTGTTGTTAAGCCTGAAGATGTCGCCCATTTATTAGATTTAGCTGGAAAATCAGAATTATTTGCAGATGATCTTATATTGATCGTTGCATCAGGTTCTTGTGATGTAGCCAATAGTACAGATTTAGTTATTGAGTTTTCTGTTGCTCGATATATAGATAAAGATGCAAATTTTGGTAATTTTTGCTTTAACAAAAATCCAAGGAAATTGAATTGCACTTTAGAATCTTTACAGGGAAATAAGTATGTCACTTTAATTGCATGTGAAAAAATTAGTATAATTAAAGACAATATTCCTGTAGGAATTTTACCAAACCTAGAAATTCAATTCACTCAAGAAGAATTAAATTTCTACATTGATTGGTTAGCTTCTAGATACAAGCGCCCTGCATTTCCTACAGAGTTTGATCGTCGAATAGATTCTGAATGGAAAAAAGAGAAGCGCAAAAAAGCTGTAGGAAAAGTAAGTAGTAAATTAATCGGAATATATGCAAAAGTTTATCCCGATAAAGAAATACCAAGTGATGAAAATTATTTTGTTGATTTATTGGCTTTAGTTGTACCAAATTTAGATCATAAAGATTTACAAGAAATTAATTCCATAACTGAAAAGTACAAAGAGGCATTAATTAAGGCTAAGATGAATGTGGGAGAAACAAAAACTGTGACAGAGTTTCAGGTTTCTGTTGGTACATTAAAGCAATATAAGAGATTTAATTTAGATGAATTATCATATAAAAATGATGATCCATTACCTCCAGAAATTTCGATGAATTAAGAAAGTTATATTTTACACGTTATATAAACTAGTAACACACATTTTCATTATCCCCTGTAAGGTTCGACCAAATTCTAAATAAAAACCATGATAGACGCATAAAATTAGGAGTGCGTCATGTCAGATCAAAACCAAATTGATTGGGAAAAAGGAACGATTCAAGAACCAAATCAAATAGATTGGGATAATGGTCAAATTTCACAACCTAAAGAAAAAAAAGAAAAAGGTATTTTAGGGCACTTAAAAGATACTGGCTTATCTGCTTTAAAAGGTGCAGTTGCTGTGCCCGAATTGGCTGTTGGTATCATGGATACTATGTCTGATGGTGCTGTTGGTAAAGCTTTAGAAAATAAAGATGGTTCATTTGGTTTTCGTCCAAAAGAAGCAAAACAAGCTCTTGGTGATTTACATACAGACCAATATAAAACCCAACAACAAGAATTTGCTGATGCTGGTAAAGATGGCAACTGGACAGACAAGGTAGTTGATAAAACAAAAGTCGCTTTAAAAAATCCATCTCTTATTGCTAATACAGTTGTGGAATCAGTTCCATCTATGCTTGCTGGAGCAATAGTCGGTCGTGCTTCAGGTATTGCCAATCCAGTAGTAGCAGGTGCCGTAGGTGAAGGTTCTGTAATGGCAGGTAGCCAAGCTGAACAGATTCGACAAGACACTGTTGATGGGCGTTTGACAGCTGATCAATCACTAGCAAGTGCTACAACAGGTGTTTTAGGTGGTTTAATTGGTTTTGCTGGTGGACGTATAGCTCAAAAGCTTGGTATTGGTGATGTAGATACTATGCTTGTTAATGGCAAACTCGGACCAGCTGAAATCGCTGGTGAAGTCGCTTCAATGCCAGCAAAGTCTTTGCCTCGTCGTGTGATTGAGGGCGCTATTTCAGAAGGTTTTTTGGAAGAATTACCGCAATCTGTTTCAGAGCAAATATTACAGAATTTGGCATTAGACAAACCATGGAGTGATGGTATTGAAGATGCAGCTGTTATGGGCACTTTGGCTGGTATGGCAATGGGTGGTGCTGCCAATATCTTATCTGGTCGTAATAATGAAAACGATGATCAGTTCAATCAGACTCAAATCGACATACCAAACCAACCACTTTCACCAACTTCATTGAGTACTGGTCAAGACGGGGCTTTAACTGGGGAATATATTCCAAGGGAATCATTTCAAAGTGGTGCAAATGAAAATCGTACAGCATTCGAATATGACCAACCATCTACAGCAGCTGATAACTTACTAAGTAGTACTTTTAATAGTGATGATGGCGCGGATAGTAACGGAAATATTAGTTCTACAAATAATCCAGTAAACCCATTGTCTCCAAATGGTGGTAATTATTTAAATACTGAACAACTACCTTCTGAACGTCTTGGCATTAATCCAAATGATGGACCTATGTCATCTGCAGCAGCAATCGCTTTAGATAGTGGTGTTACTCCAATGCTTGGTTCACCACAAGATAAGGCACAAAATGAAGCCTCTTCGAGTGGTACAATACCATCAAATTATCAATCGTTGTTGGGAAGTGACAATGAAAACATTACATCAAGTATCAATAGATTTGATCAATCGGCACAATCAGACAAACGCAATACTATCAACGATTCCTCAAGTAACCAGGGAGGAAATCTTGAAACAGCATCAGCAAATGATGGAGTTGCTAAAATTACAGAAGGAACAGGATCTAAAACTAGAATCTCAGGTTCAGGGGTTATTGAAACTTCATCAGCACCACAAGGGCAGTCAAATAGTAATAATATCAACACCGTCGGGAATGCTTCCATTATATCAAGAAAAAATGAAGCAACAGCGACAAGCAGTTCTACTATCAGCACAAATGCAAGTGATTCAAAAAGTCGAGTTGTAGAGCCAATTGAAGCTATAGAAAAACAATTTAGAGATGCTGAAACAGTCGCTGAAAAGGCAAAGATTCGCAAAGATATTGATGAACTTCAAAAAAAAACATTACAAACAGGTTTAAATTCTAATGATAAATTACAGCCCATCGATAAATCTGAAATCAGAAATGCGGAAGCTCCAGATTCAACAGGAAGTCAATCTACGACAACAACAAGTACATCAACAAATGATGTTGAAAATGTACGGAACGAAAATTCGATTAAGCCAAGACCATTATCCAAAGATGTCACAAATCAAATAAATCAACTTGAGCAAAAGTTATCAGTGGCTAAATCTGTTCCCCAAAAAGCAAAAATCAGGAATCAGATTAATCAACTTAAATCTCAACAAATAGAAAACAGTGAAAAGCCACAAAATACAGTACTAAATCCTGAACAGATTAAAACACAATATGGTGATACGCCCGATAGTGTAATGTCTGATATTGAAATTTTGGGCGATGATTTCACCGTTGATTTGCGTGAAGATAATAAAAAAGCCAATGCCTTAAATAATCCTAATTACAATGCTGTTCAAAAATCTGATGGTTCTGTAGAAGTTGTTGGTATGAAACATCCAACTACAGGTGAGTGGGTCGGGAAGAAACCTACTGCAGTTAGTATTGATGAAAATGCTCATCAAGCAGCAACAAGCTCACAAAATAATACGCCCGAACCTACACAAGCCCAAATTGAAGCAGGAAATTATAAAAAAGGGCATATTAAAGTTCAGGGGTTAGATATTTCGATCGAGAATCCAATGGGTTCAGAACGTCGAGGTACGGACCCTAATGGAAAAGAATGGGCACATACGATGAGTGACCATTATGGATATATAAAACGTACTGTAGGCGCAGATAGCGAACAAATCGATACCTATGTTGGTAAAAATCCAGACTCTGGTCAAGTTTTTATAGTTGATCAAATCGATCAAGAGACTGGTAACTTTGATGAACATAAAGTCATGCTTGGCTTTGATAGCCAAGAGGATGCAACTAAAGCATACCAATCTAATTTCGATAAAGGCTGGAAAGTAGGTCAAATTCGCACAATGACCATGGAACAGTTTAAGGACTGGTTAAAAAATGGCGATACTTCTAAGCCATCTTCTGAAACCGAACAAACTAATAAAGTTATTCGAGACTTAGGTGAAAAAATAGGAGGTGCTCGAAAAGACACCGCACTTTCTACTGGAAAGACAAATAAAACAAAAAATAGCGATGATCGTCCTACATGGGCAAAACGCTATGTAATTTCAGAAATAGTATCTTCAACAAACACAGAGGATAATGGAAAGTGGGTTATTGAGGATAGTAGAAAATCAGATTGGAAAGGTAACACAAAAAAAATGGGAACCTTTTCAAGTAAGCAAGAAGCTGAACAAATGTTACCCGTTTTAGCTGTAGCCCAAAAACATCGAATTTATGCCAGACGTGAGAGTAAGGGTGGATTTGAAATCTGGCGATTAATTAATGATTACAAACGCGTGAAAGTAATTAATCAAGTTTTTGAGACAAAAGAAGATGCACAAAATTATCTTGTAAAAAATGCAGCCCAAATACTTGAAATAAACACTACATTTGGCGAAATTGATATTCCTAGACCTGACAATAATTTAAGAAAAGGTGTTGAACGTCGAAAGGGTGACGTAAAAGATACTGATTTCATGGATGTATTTGGTTTTCGTGGTGTTGAGTTTGGTAATTGGAATAATCAGGTTGAACGTCAACAACTTTTAAATGATGCCTTTGATGGTTTATTGGACCTTGCTGATGTGCTGAATATTCCCCCCAAAGCGATTAGTTTGAATGGAGATTTAGCTTTAGCTTTTGGAGCTCGTGGTCAAGGTTTGAGTAGTGCTCGTGCTCATTATGAACCGGCAAAAGCTGTTATAAATTTAACAAAAATGAATGGTGCTGGTTCACTTGCGCATGAATGGTGGCATGCTTTTGATCATTATTTAGCACGCCAAGATGGTAAGGCTGTTGCTGAATGGACTATGGGTAAAGATGGAACCCGAAGTTTAAAAATATCAAGCAATACCAAAAACAATATGGTAAGCGGTGGATTTTCATACAAAAATTCAGGTGTTCGTGATGAAGTAAAAGAATCATATATTTCCCTGATTCAAACTATGTTTTCAAAGGCTGAGGAATACGTAGAAGATACTCAGCAAGTAGATAATTTTGTAGGAAAAGCACGTGAAGTAGTTACTCAAAAATTAGAATCAATCCGTAATGATTTATCAAAAGAGTTGGACCCTAAATATTACAAACGTTTTAATAAACCAGCACCTACAGAATTACTTGCTGAATTCGACACTATTGCTCAACAAATATCTCAAGGTGAAATGCTTAAAACAGAGTGGCGAACAGATGTTGTAAATAAGAAATCATCAGGTATTTTTTCTGGTGCACGCTGGACAAATGATGGACTTGAAAAATTAAGCCAAATTTATAAAAAAGTACGTGGTCGATCAGGTTTTAACACTGATCAAAAAGGTGTTCTTGATCAATTACGTTCCAGTATGAATCAGTATTCTTCAAGATTAAAAATGCTTGCTGAGGCTCAAAAGGGTTCAACAAAAATTAAGAAAGTTCCTACAAGCTTTGTAATGAACGCCAAAGACCTTGATTCAGGTAGAGGTTCAGATTATTGGACTTCACCCCACGAAATGAGTGCAAGAGCATTTCAGGGATTTGTTGAAGATAAAATTAAAGAGCAATCTGGTGAAAGTCCTTTCTTAAATTATGCTCCAGAAAATGCTGTGATCGAAACTCCATGGGGATGGACTAGACCATTCCCACATGGTAGTGAACGTAAAGCAATAAATGAAAAATTTGATAATTTAGTCGCTAAATTAAAAACAGAAGAAACAGAAACTGGAATAAAGCTTTATAGTCGTGACCAATTAAAACCTGATGAGGAACGAAAAGGCACTTCCCCAATTGAAACTACCTTTAATGCTTTATCAGTTGTCAGTGCTACTCGACGAGTCCTTTCTGTTCTTCAACATCTCAAAATGTCCACTACACAAGATTCGGCGATTAGTGGTCGCATTACCGTTGGAAGTGTTGGAATTAAGGGAGGCTTTAATGTTCAAGTTATTTCTAGTTTTGATGGACTTCCAGCGGAAATACAAAAAGATGCCACATACCAAGATGATAAAGGCAATACCCAAAACTATGATGTAAGTGCTGTTTGGCATGACGGTACACTCTATGTTGTTGCCGATCAGGTATATGGTGATAGTAAAAAACAGCTTACTACATTTGATGCTTACGAGGAAATGTTAGCCCATGAAATTATTGGGCATTTTGGAATACAGCAAATATTTGGTCAAGAATATAAATCAAAGTTACAGCAGCTTTATAATGCTTTAGGGAAATTGGACGGTATTCGTAAAATTGCATCGAACAATGGTGTAGATATGGCACAGTTTGAAAGTGCATATATTGAGCCATACACCCAAGACGCGAAAGACGGAATATATGCAGAATCAGACGTGCAACAAGCCTTGGTAGGAGAATTATTTGCTTTTGTAGCTCAAAATGCTAAGTCACGTCCTTTTGTACGTCAAAAGCTAAAGGAAGTTATAGGATATATCCGTCAATGGTTCCGTGAGCGTGGTTTTGATAAATTCTTATCACGCTATAATGATGCTGATTTAATGATGTTTTTATCAGAAGCTCGTAAGGCTGTAGTTGATCGAAGCTATTTTGGTAAATATAAAAATCAAGAATTTTCATCTAAGAACGATTCTGATACTCCACTTTATAGCCGTAGTCGAGAAAATAAAGCTGGATCAACAGTTAGACAAGTGCGTGAAGTGTTGTTTGAGCGCTTTGGTAAAGAAACCATAAATGAGTTAGAACGACAAGGCAAACTTGAAATTATTCAGGATTATCAAGTTGAAGGTGTTGAAGGCTTCTATTACAACGGTAAAGCCGTACTCGTTGCATCAAATCTAACTACTGAGAGTACAGTACCAACATTTTTACACGAATTGGGTGGTCATGCTGGTTTTCAAAACATGATGAACCAGGAACAATATAGTGAGTTGATGCGTCAGTTCGATAAACTTGTTGAGCAGGGCAATCCTGTTGCTTTGGCAGCAAAATTACTCGCGGAACGCGAACAGGGAAACGTACGCCAACAGCTTGAGTATTTACCCTACCTTTTAACGCTTTCATCAACGATGCAACAACGTAATGTAGTACAGCGTAATGCATTACAAAAATTGATTCAGAACATCGTGTCCTATGTTAAAGCTTGGATGTTTGATAATTTTGGAATCAATCTAAATTTAAATCCTGATGATATGGTGGCATTATCTGAACGAATGGTTAATAAGATTAAACAACAATCATCTTTAGACACTGTTCGTCAGAAATATCAAGGTACAAGTCAGTGGATGACCGCACCAAATGGTGCAAAATCAAATTTAAATGAACAACAATGGTTACAGGTCAGAACACCAGAGTTTAAAAAATGGTTTGGTGATTGGGAAAATGATGCTCAAAATTCATCACAGGTTTTAGATGAAAATGGTGAACCTAAGGTTGTTTATCATGGTACTAATGCAGAATTTAACGAATTCAAAAAAGGACATGGTTTATTAGGTGAGGGTATCTATTTAACTGATAGTTTTGATACCGCAGATATGTATGCTAACAATCGTGGTAAAAATGGATTTGTACTACCACTGTTTGTGAATATTCGTAGTGCATTAAATACAAAAGGGAATGTATCTCGTGACCAAGTTGTTCAGGCTACGAAATCAGGTAAATACCAAGGAATCGTTCATCAATTTGAAGATCAAGAGTTTATTGTTGCACTTGAGTCTAATCAAGTAAAAATGGCAGAAGGCAATACAGGAACTTTCAACAGTGAAAGTGCTGATATACGTTTTAGCCGATCTGCTAAAGAAACAATTGATAAATTAAGTAAAAAAATTAGTGATTTATCCGTTAAATCTATCAAAGAAAAATCAAGTTATAAAAAGACTGATTGGTTGGGTATTGGCTTATCAACCTTAGGTCGACGTCAGTTGACAGAAATTTATAACAAGCTACTTCCACAACTCACTAAATATAATGATCTTGCTGCGCAAATGGATGCTGATAAAAATGATGCTGGTGCAGAAGCAGATAGTATCGTACGAGAATGGGCAAATCTTAAAGATGAAAATCAACTTGCAGACTTAATGCATGATGCCACATTAGCCAAAATTGACCCGGCTAAACCTCATGTTAAAGGTGACAGTGTAATTAAGTATAAACAGTTGCGAGCTGATTTTAATGCCTTATCTCCTGACGCACAGGCAATGTATATCAAAGCGCGAGATGCTTATAAATCACACTATGCAAAAGTTCAATCAGCAATCAAAGAACGTATTTTAAGAGCATCTTTATCAAGTCAGAAAAAAGCTGATTTAATTAAACAAATGGATGATCAATTCTTTGGATATGTCAAAGGAGTGTATTTCCCATTGGCACGTTTTGGGAAATACGTTGTTGTGGCCAGAAATAATCTTGGACAGGTTGAGAGTGTGAGTCGAGCTGAAACAATGGGGGAGGCACAAAAAGCCCGTGCTGAGATGATGAAGAAATATCCTGAATGGAAAGTGGATCGAGTAATTTTGGATAAAGAGTTCAGTGCAAGTCGTGATGCAGCTGGTCGCGGATTTATGTCTAGTCTATTTGATGAAGTTGCTAATTTGGGATTGTCTCCTAGTGAAATGGTTGAATTTGAAGATACATTGAATCAGTTGTATTTATCATCTATGCCAGATTTATCTTGGGCAAAGCATGGTATTCACCGCAAAGGTACTGCTGGATTTAGTCAGGACGCTCGACGTGCTTTTGCACAGAATATGTTCCATGGTGCTGGTTATCTTGCCAAGTTACGCTATGGCGACCAGTTAGCACAGCAGCTTGATGATATGCAGAAATACGCTACAGAACAGGCAAAACAAGATAGTAATTATGACCAACCATCTGCTCAACGAGTGATTGATGAGATGAATAAACGTCATGATAATTTAATGAATCCAAAGTCACATCCGTTATCAAGTGCTTTAACTAGCTTTGGCTTTATATATTACTTAGGTCTGTCTCCAGCTGCTGCGATTGTCAACTTATCTCAAACAGCTTTAATGGCTTACCCAATAATGGGAGCAAAATGGGGCTTTGATAAAGCAGCCAGTGAATTGTTGAAAGCATCAAATGATTTTAGGAAGGGTGTAGATTTTCATAAAGTGAAATGGGAAGGAACTAAAACTGATTTATATAAAACAGTCAGTTCTGATATTTCTAAATTCTTGAACAAAGATGAAAAACAAGCTTACGATGATGCCGTAGCTCGTGGTGTTATTGATGTTACGCAAGCACATGATTTAGCTGGTATAGCCCAAGGTGAAGATAGCGGAATTATGTGGAAAACACGTCCGATTATGCGCGCTGCGAGTGTTATGTTCCATAGTGCTGAACGCTTCAACCGTGAGGTTACTTTTATCGCTGCATATCGTTTAGCGCGCCAAGCCGGTTCAAATCATGATTCAGCATTTGATCAAGCTGTTGATGCTACTTATAAAGGACATTTTGATTATAGTTCAGGTAACCGTCCACGTATTATGCAAGGGAATGTTGCCAAAGTTTTATTACTGTTCAAACAATTTGGTCAAAACATGATTTATACCTTAGCTCGTCAGACTTATCAGTCAATAAAAGGAGATACTGATGCTGAGCGTAAGGAGGCGCGTAAATCTCTCGGTGCAATTTTGGCAATGCATGCGACTTTTGCTGGTGTGCTCGGGTTGCCAATGGTTGGGATGTTGTTGTCAGTAGTATCATGGATGGGTGGTGATGATGACGATCCATGGGATGCAGAAGTAGCTTTGCGGAACTATCTTGTTGAAGCATTTGGACCTACAATTTCAAACCTTTTAATGAAAGGTGCGCCACGTGCGCTTACACCAGCTGATATATCGAGTCGTGTTGGTATAAACAACTTGTTATTACCTGATGTTCAGGAAGGCTTAGAAGGTAAACGATGGGCTGAATCAGCAATGGCAGGTGCTTTGGGTCCAGTAGCAGGCATTGGACTGAATGTGGCAAAAGGAACACAAGAAATATCAGAAGGTCATAATTTACGTGGGCTAGAGACAATGTTACCTGTATTCTTGAAAAACTTTGCCAAAACGTATCGCTATGGTGATGAGGGTGTTCAAGACAAAACAGGTGTTTCTATCATGGATGAGGTCAGCTCCATGGATTTACTTGTACAGGGTATGGGTTTCTCCCCATCTGATGTTCGCACAGCTAATGAAGGCAAAACGGCAATTTATCAGCTTAATCGTAAACTCAATGAGCGTCGTAGTCGTCTGATGACATTATGGTCACGAGCGAAAATGATGGATGATCAAAACGAAATGGATAAAATCTGGGAAGAAATCCAAGGTTTTAATGAAAAAAATCCATCACGACGGATTACTCGAATCAACTTGAATCAAAGTTATCGTAATCGCCAACGACGTATTGATCGTGCGGAAGATGGTATTTATTTATCACAAAATCGCCAAGATGCACGTGAAGCTGGCTACTTTGCTTTTGGTGAATAACCCCCTGTAAGGTTCGCTAAATAACCGCCTTTAAATAAAACTCTACGAAATAAAGTAGAGTTTTATTTCGGGGCAAGTTATGCAAGAAAACACAATTCCATGGATCATTAAAGTTGTGCCTGCCGTAGTGGGGGCTATTCTTGCCCTGGTATTAAGTGGTGACATTGATAAAAACGGAAAAATTCAAGTTTCCTTAGGAGTTATCGGGAAGTTTCTATTCAGCGTTTCAGTCAGCCTTTATGGCGGTTCAGCATTTATTGAATATTATGAATTATCAAAATATTCCCACATGGCTCAAGGCTTTGTGATGCTTATGTTTGCAGTTTTTGGATTATTAGGAATTGGTATTCTTTATCAGTCCATTGCACTAATGCAGGGTAAGCCTTTATCCGAGGTTATTAGTGAAGTCAAAGCTGCCTTTATTTCTATACTTAGTAATGGTAAAGGTGGGAAACAATGAGCGCAGATCAATCACAACAAGTTGCACAGGTATATTCATGGCTTCGTGCTATGTCTGGTGGCAAATTAAGTCAATCTCAGGTCGTAGCTGGTGATCAGATTATTGAGAAAAATGGCTTAAATGTCTTTGCAAAACTTATTGGCTTTGAAATACCCATACCATTAGTAAAAGGGCAGCGAGATATTTCTGAGAATGGCTATGCAATCATTCGAGATGCCGAGGGGTTCCGCTCAAATGCTTATTTAGATACTGGAGGTGTTTGGACTATTGGTTTTGGTACCATTAAATATCCAAATGGCAAATCAGTTAAAAAAGGTGATACTTGCACAAAAAGTGAAGCCGAACAATGGCTTAAAAATGATTGTGTGTGGGTTGATGCTTGTCTTGATAAAAACGTCAAAGTTAATCTTAATCAAAACCAATTTGATGCATTGGCTTCTTTTGTCTACAACATAGGCGAAACCGCATTTGTAAAAAGCACAATGCTCACTCTTATTAATCAAAACACTTTGACTTCAGCTGCAAGTCAATTTGATCGCTGGGTGTTTGATAATGGAAAGCGTATCCAAGGCTTAGTCAACCGTCGAGCAAAAGAAAAATCATTATTTCTAAAGGTGGTCTAAATGATTGATGCCGTGCTAGGTAAATTTTACAAATACATCATTTTAGTCTTGATGATCTTTATTTTTGGATATGCTTTTTATGCCAATTCTCTTGCTGGAAAACTGTCAAATGCTGAAAAAGTTAAAACTAAAGCAGTAGCAGATGCTATTAAGCCTTATCAAGATGCAATTGATCAGGCTCAAGAGGAAAAAGCAACCATAATGCAAACATGGTCAGCTAAAATTATAGAGGTTGAACAAAATGCAATTAAACAAATCCAAGCTGCCAATATTGATGCTCGTAATGCTCAGTTTTCAGCTGATAGCATGTCAAAGCAACTCATTGAAGCCAACAAACGTTTGTCCAGTGCTCCCAAGCAAACCATTATTAACTACACCATTGCCAGCTCAGAATTACTCGAAAGTTGCACAACAGAATATCGAGAAATGGCAAAAATTGCAGATGGACACGCAATTGATGTCAGGCGACTAAATGAAAGTTGGCCAGAACTAAATAAAACCCTCAATTGAGGGTTTTATTATCTATTTCATTTCAAAAAAATTTCCAGATGGAGTCATTACATTTGATTTAATAAATGGAACTGTATCTCTCTTTGATTTTTCAAGTAGAAAATAATCCTCAGTCTTATTGTTTATACTGTCTAAATATACGGCTTTTATATAAATGTTCAGGTCTTCTGGTCTAGGAGGGTTTAAAATATCATCGCATGATGTGAATATAGCTGTAATATTAAGATTTTCACCAGACTTAAATATGTCACTTTTATTATATGGATAATCAAATTCTACTAAAATTTTTTCTTTTTTATTTGGTAAATAATCAAATTGCAAACTAAAAGAAGATGCATTGTTGTTATAGTTTTTAATATTAAAATCTATTGCTAAGGCAGGCTGTCCATTACTGTCATTCGATTTATAAAAGTCATCAATTTTTATAAAAAAAGTTGGTTTACTACTTCGAATCTTTGCTTTTTCATCGTCCTCATCTTTTTCACGCTGTTTAATGTATAAGTAAAATGCAAAAACAATAGAAGCTAATGTTCCAAAAGATCCTAAAAAAGTTAAAGATAGTGAAAGTGTTTCTTTAAAAGGTGAATCACTAATATTTTTTAGAGCATAAAAGTAATAAAACCATGCACCAAATAGAGCAGTTATAATTAACAATATAATTATAGATGTAAAAAAAGCATAAAATTTATTTTTCATATCAGATCACCTTTTAATAAGATTTGAAATATCAGCATCAAAATATTTAGTAATATCAAACCATTTTTCTATTTCTTTTTCCCATTTGTACACACGTTCATCTTCAATTTTTAATACGTCTAACCCTTTGATACTAAAGTGAGTCGTATCATTTGGAAGCTGTTTCCAATCAATAGTCCCATTATCATTAAACCAATTTCCCCAAGCATTTTGTATGTATGGGACCACAAAAGACTGTTGCACATCATTCCATGCAAATATGTTCTGTATATTGGATTTTTCTTTATACATATCTTTAACACTTTTAGTCGGGCGGAATGATTTCATAAATCTTTCCAACTGTTCTTTAATAAAAGAAAATTCAGTATTTATAACGTCAGGTGTTTGAACTTGAGAATAAGCTTCCTCTGCATCCGCAATATCAGCAGCTGATACATACCTTTGCTTTAAAGCAAATTTAGAATAATTATCGTCATATTGTTGTCGAGCAAATTGAATAGCTGTCTGGTAATCTAAACGTTCGCCACGTTTTCTTAAGTTTACATACCGTTTAAGACTATTCCATGATGAATGTAATGTAATCGTTTGTAGTTGCGGTATCGTAAAGCCATCCTCTGCATAGCGTGTAGCAGCTTCATGGCGCAAATCATGGAACCTTAAATCTTCAATTCCATTTAAACGACATGCTCTACGAAAATAATCACTGACTGTCTGCACATTGACAGGCAATAAAAGTTCATCACTATAACCCAGCTCGAGCATTCTTTTTCGAGTAGAAGGTTCAAGTAATTCCTCAATAATGAGGAGGGCATTAGGTTCTAAATGAGCAAACTTATGATTTCCTTTGGATCCATCTGGATTTTTAACGTCCCTGATCTTCCATTGACTATTTTTTTTGTCAAAATCATCTAAACGCATTTCACATAGTTCGCCTTCACGACGACCTGTATAGATCGCAAGCCACATGACCAGGTGCATAGGAATAGCATTGCGAACTCGCTTCCAGCCTTTATAAAAGTGATTGGTCAGAATATGAAGTTCTTCTGATGTGATTAAACGATCACGTTCCTTTGATTTAGTAACAATACGTGCTTTTTTTAGACCGATAAGTGAGTGAGATAATTCATTCTTAGCATGAGCAACATCTTCACCCCATACAAGTTCTGCATGATTTAAGACAGATGAAATATGGGATAAATCTTTTAATGCAGTTGCTGGGGCAACGCCATCTATCATTTCAATTGGATTGCCTTTGCGTCGTTCAATGGCAAATGATGAAAAATCTTGACGTGAAAGGGTGTAAGCATCTTTATGGGCAATATCATAATTACAGATATTTTTTAGTGCTGCAGACTTGGTATCGGCAAATTCATCACTAATTTCATCTAAATATTGAGTGATGAATTGTTCTAAAGTTTTTGACACAACCTTAGCTTCTGGATTTAGAATAGCAGGATTGACCAGAATCTCTGCTTCAAGTCGTTTAATCCATTCTTTGGCTAACGACTCTTTTGCAAAAGTTCTTGTTTTAATAAATGGTGGTAAGCCTTTACGAGTTATTCGTATTTGAGCTCTGTATCGAGTTTTACCATCAGCTGTAGTTCGTTCTGCAATTGTTCCCATATTTACGCCATAAAGTTAGATTTACGCCACGATGGTGATTATGGCGCAAATAAGGCGTAAAGAATAGTTAAGAATGATTGAAAATGATGTAAAACCCTTGAGAATATGGGAAAGTGAAAATTGAGTAAAAACAACGTAATTGCAGAATTGTTTGATAAATCAAAGTATTCCCCTATTTTTGTCGCCCCGATGGCAGGGGTGACTGATCGTCCGTTTAGAACACTATGTAAGTACTTTGGTGCCGGGCATGCGGTCAGCGAAATGATGACATCTGATCAGACTTTAAGGATGACCAAAAAAAGTTTATATCGTGCCAATTTTGATGGGGAATTAGCACCCATTTCCGCCCAAATTGCAGGTTCTGAACCTGAACAATTGGCTGAAGCTGCACGTTACCAAGTTTCAAATGGCGCTCAAAATGTCGATATCAATATGGGCTGTCCTGCGAAAAAAGTCTGCAATAAGTTAGCAGGCTCAGCATTGCTACAAGATGAAGATTTAGTTGCCCGAATTTTAGATGCAGTGGTCAATGCTGTGGATGTTCCTGTGACCTTGAAGACCCGTTTGGGCTATTTAAATGGTCAGGAAAATATTCTGCGAGTGGCAAAACGTGCTGAAGAAGCAGGAATAGCAGCTTTGGCTTTACATGGTCGTACCCGTGAAGATATGTATTTAAACACTGCACGGTATAGCTTGATCAAAGAAGTTAAACAGTTGATTTCAATACCCGTGATTGCCAATGGTGATATTGATAGCCCTGAAAAAGCCAAATATGTGTTGGATTATACCGGTGCGGATGCGGTGATGATTGGTCGTGCAGCACAGGGACGTCCTTGGATTTTTCGCGAAATTGCTCACTATTTAAAAACGTCAGAGCATTTAGCTGCTCCAAATATCCAAGAAGTGAAAGATGTTTTACTTGGTCACTTGTCAGAGCTTTATCAGTTTTATGGGGAGTATTCAGGTTGTCGTATTGCACGAAAACATATTGCTTGGTACACCAAAGGCTTACATTCAAGCAATGAGTTTCGTCAAAATATGTATAAGGTGGAAAGTACACTTGAGCAAGCCAAAGTTGTAGAACAGTATTTTGACCACTTGTTGGACCAAGGTAATTTGATGAGTGATGTACAAGTGGAGTCCGTTAATTTATTGGATGTATAAATTAACCGCTTTGGATTGAAAACCTTAATTCAATACCAGGGCATTCCAAACAAAATTTACTTTTTCAGAGTAAATTAAATGGCTACGAACAATATAAACATCTTGAAAGAAGCTATAACCCTCTAATATTTTTAATTTATTGTCATTTAACTCTTCTTCTATCAACAATCTTGGCAGCCATGCGACACCTAAGCCTTGTAAAGCCAAGGCTTTTAAATCACTGGCATTATCTGTTTCATACAAGGTACGGTAATTTAATTTTCCTTCGATTACTTTATCAACACATTTCCCCAAATAGGCTTTTTTGCTGTATGCCAAAAGAGGGAAGTTTTGGTTAAATGAATATTTGGGTTGGTGATTGATTGTTGCTGTGACAGGTAATACTTCCATTTTGACGATTTTATGATATTTAAAAATACTGGGGTCCAACTGTTGTAAAGTGATTTGATCACAATAACAAATTAAAAAGTCACAAGAGCCTTCTTTTAATAAATAAAGCCCTTGCTGCAAATTGGAGGCGATAATTTCTAATTTTAAATCATCATAATTGCTATATAGTTTTTGAATAAACTTAGGGAAAAATTGAGTAATGAGTGAGTGGGATACTGCAAACTTAATCGATAACTCATTGTCTTTAATATTTTTTTCTAAATAGTTGATGGTGGTATTCATTTGATTTTTGATGTTTTTAGATGTTGAGAGTAAAACTTGCCCTGCATCGGTGAAATCTATGCTTTTGCTATAGCGTTTTAAAATCTGAAAGCCAAGCGCTTCTTCAATATTCTGTATTCTGCGTGTGAAAGCAGATTGGGTAACGTGGCGTAGCGCAGCAGCTTTAGAGATCGATTTTTCTTGATCTAAAGCCAAAAGATCTTCTATCCATCGAATTTCTAGGGTCATATTGATTAGCCGTTCTACATTGCACTCTCAGCATTATAACAAGTGATATGCAAAAAATGCATACATAAATATTTTTTTACATTAGCCAATTTTCAATGCATTTCCTAAGATAAATTTATTCTTTTATTGAGCTGTAATGCACATGAACATTGAAATTAAAACGCGAGTTGAGAAGGATTTATTAGGACTTAAAGAAGTGCCATTTCATTGTTATTATGGCGTACAAACCCTAAGAGCATTAGAAAACTTTAACTTAAGTTCAACTAAATTAAGTCACTTTCCTGTTTTTATTAAAGCACTTGCAATGGTTAAGGCTGCGTGTGCCGATGCCAATTTCAAACTCAATAAGCTCGAAGAAAATAAATATAATGCAATTCAACATGCTTGCCAGCAACTGAACAATGATTTGTATCATGAACAGTTTCCGATTGATATGATTCAAGGTGGTGCGGGTACATCGACCAATATGAATATCAATGAAGTGGTCGCGAACATTGGATTAGAGTATTTAGGGCATGCAAAAGGGGAATATCAATATTTGCATCCAAATAATGATGTAAATATGTCTCAATCAACCAATGATGTTTACCCTAGTGCAATAAAAATCGGTTTATTATTTGCTTTAGACCAACTGAATCTGCCGTTCCAAAGTTTAATTCAAAGCTTTGAAAACAAATCAAATGAGTTTTCTCATATCTTAAAAATGGGACGTACTCAGTTACAAGATGCAGTACCGATGACTTTAGGTCAAGAATTTGCAGCATTTGCGCATACATTGCAAAACGATTTGAAAAAAATCAATCAAATTATGCCAGACGCTTTAAGTGTGGTGAATCTTGGTGGAACTGCGATTGGTACTGGTATTAATACTGAAGTTGAGTACCGTATTCTTGCTATTCAAGCTTTATCTAAAATTACCAATAAAACCATTTCAAGTGCGCCTGATTTAATTGAAGCGACTTCGGATATGGGCGATTTTGTTCTGTTATCAAGCTTATTAAAACGTACCGCTACGAAACTTTCAAAAATCTCAAATGATTTACGTTTGTTGTCGAGTGGTCCGCGTGCTGGCTTAAATGAAATTCATTTAGAGCCACGTCAACCGGGCAGTTCAATTATGCCAGGTAAAGTGAACCCTGTAATACCAGAAGCAATGAACCTTGCTTGTTATCAAATTATGGCAAATGATTTGGCAATTACACTCGCTGCTGAAGCAGGTCAATTGCAGCTCAATGCGATGGAACCTTTGATTGCTTTCAAATTGTTTGAATCAATTGATTTGTTAGGCAGAGCAATGCGTATGTTTGAGCAAAAATGTATTCAAAATATTCGTGCAAATGCAGAACATTGCCAAGCTTTGGTAGACAATTCGATTGGTATTATTACGGTGTTGAATCCTTACTTGGGTTATGAAACGACAACGCGTATCGCTAAGCAAGCCAATGAAACTGGGGCAAGTTTTTTAGAGTTGATTCGAGCAGAACAATTGCTTTCTGATGAAGTTTTAGCTTCTGTGCTTGCTGTGCAAAATATGGTTCACCCAAAGCAGAAAGATGCAGCTTAATTGCCTTGTAAATCTAGTTGATTCTCAGGGAAATACATTCCGTTTCTTTTCTGATTAAAATAACACAGCCTCCAAATGGAGGCTGTGTTATTTTTAGATAGTTAGATTATTTCTAGGTTTGGGTTATTTGAGACATCACTCATTAAGTTCTAAGCGTAATCGAACCTTAAGAAATTAAAACACCCATTCAATTAGGCAATCCGCAAATGCTGTTTTAGCAGATCATTTCAAGCGTAGATCCGCTCTTTTCGAAAATAATTTTTCAGTATATTTATACTCTCCTGAGCATCAAAATTGTGGCATTTTGATGAGTAGCAAGTGTTGGGTCAGTATGAGTGCTTTGTTGAATCAATATTCCCAAAAACCACGCTGAATACAGATCGCTAAAATATGATTTTGATTGGGTTCGCTTGCCCAGCCCCATCAACCATAAAAAAGACGGTTTGATACAGGTCATTCTTTGAAAAGAGAAGGGGAGACAAACTTTTGATGTTGTATAGCTAGCTGTGCAATATGTGGGTTATAGGCTTGATAAACCTTAATGCTGTCACAGTCATATACAGCACAGATTTCGTGATATGCATGATAAATCTCACTTGTATTTTTGAATAAGTTAAAAAAAGAAAACTTATCTAAACAAGTGGAAAATGATCGACCGATTGGCAACAAAGTGATTAATCATGATAAAAGCAATTTATATTGATTTTGTTGTCATTTTATTCAAAATAGAGTTTTTATCAAGCTGATTAAGTTGATCACTGTACACGCTATGCATAGGTCGTTGAGTAAATGAATAAGGATAATTTAAGACGATTTGCTCAATATAATATTTGGGCGACACAACATCTTTGTGAATGTTTAAAAGCCGTATCTGATGCAGATTTTAATCAAGATATTGGACTGTATTTTAAGAGTATTGCAGGAACGCTTAACCATTTACTGCTGGGCGAACATTATCTCTGGTATTCACGTTTTAAAGAAAATCACTCTCCAACTATGGCATTAAACACCGTCATTCATCAGGATAAAACTCAGCTTTTGAATGAATTAAGCCATAAGAGCCTAAATTGGTTGAGCTTTATTGATGATTTAGATGAAACACTTTTAACGGGAAATTTGAACTATATTAGATCAAATGGGGAAGCGCAAAGCTTGCCTTATGCAGATACGCTGATTCACGTTTTTAATCATGGTACACATCATCGAGGGCAAGTAACTGCTGCTATGACGATATTGGGTTATCAATGCCCTGAGCTTGATTGGGTATATATGTTGGTTGAAGAAAATTTACAAGATTGACCAGAATAAATTACAGAAATGACACATCGTCACTTCTGTAATTGCTTTTAAATCAAGCGTGATTCATTTCTACAACCAATTGATTCAGTAGATCTTGAGCCTCGAGTTCACGAATTTGAGCAACATTACTACCTGCCCAAAATGCACCAAAGCCAACATCGCCATTTTGTATTGCCACTGCATTGAGCTGTTTTGCCAAATCATATGCGTATGGATAGGCTGCAACATCTGGACGATCAGCTTGATCAATTCGAGTTTGCCAATGATTGATGATGCCACGTGCTGGGCGACCTGAAATACTTGAGGTAATTTGAGTCAAAGGATGATCAAATAAAGCTTTGCGGTAAGCAGTATTGGCATTTGATGATTTGCATTGTACAAAGGCGGTTCCCATTTGCACTGCATCTGCACCGAGATTGAGCATGGCTTTTGCCTGTTGACCATTCATAATTCCTCCAGTTGCAACCACAGGGAGTGAACAGTGTTTTTTGATCAGTTGAACAAGGTCGGAGGTTTTAATTGCACCATCGATCTGTGCATTAAAAATACCACGATGTCCACCTGCTTCAATTCCTTGAGCAATGATAATATCAATCCCTGCTGCTTCGATCGCAAGGGCTTCAGTCAGATTGGTTGCTGAAACAAGCGTTAAAATACCAGCATCTTTTAGTTTTTGGATTTGATATTCATGTGGAATACCAAAGTGAAAACTCACCGCTTTGGGCTGTGTTTCTAAGCATAGATCTAAAAAATCATCGTTGTCTTTAAAGCTTGGATAAATACATTTTAATTCAGTGGGTGGAACTGCACCAAATTTTTCAAATTCAGTGGCTAAATGTGCTATCCAAAGCGTATTGGAATCTATATTTGTGCTTGATGATTCATGACAAAAAAAGTTAAGTTGAAAAGGATGTGGTGTTAAGTTTTGCGTTTCTTTGATTTGTTGACGTGCTGTTTCAACAGTATTTGCCCCAAGCCCCAATGACCCAAGAGCACCTTGATTAGATACTTCAGCTGCTAATAGGGGTGTTGAAACTCCTGCCATAGGTGCAAGCAATATTGGAAGTTTTATTCCTAACTGTTCTAATAAAGACATTTCCTAGCTCCTCAATTTTCATTTACTTTGCCCAAGCTGAGGGCAATAAGCAAATTATGTTCAGTATTTATTTTAAAAATATAATTTAAATACATGTTTATGTGGAGCTGAGGTGAAACAGGTTGATATTAAATCGGAGCGACATGGAAAAGAGAGCCAATCCAACTGGAGAAAGCCATCGCGATAATGCCCCAAATAGCAACTCGAAGGCTGCCTTTAAGCATAGAGGTTCCGGCAAAATAGCTTGATAACGCACCCAAAATAACCAAAGATAAAATTCCGACCACCAAAACCACTTTTTCTAAATAAATTTCAGGGCTGAATAGAATTGATAGCGTAGGCAATAACGCCCCGATCGAGAAAGATAACGCAGAAGAACCAGCAGCTTGGATCGGTTTGGCAGCGGTTATGTCATTGATTCCAATTTCATCACGGGCATGGGCTTCCAATGCATCTTTTTCAGTCAGTTGAATAGCAACCTGATGGGCTAGCTCAGGGTCTAGTCCACGCTGTATATAAATATGTGTCAGTTCTTTAAGTTCTAAATGCGGATTTTTTTCTAATTCGCGTGCTTCAACTTTTAAATCCGCCTCTTCTATATCCGATTGTGATTTGACAGAAATATATTCACCTGCTGCCATTGAAGTTGCACCTGAAATTAAGCCAGCAATACAGGTAATAAGTAGTGTGTGACTCGATGCTCCACTTGCTGCCATCCCCATCACTAAACTGGTCACTGAAATAATACCGTCATTGGCACCCAGAACAGCTGCTCTTAACCAGCCTGTACGTTGTATAAAATGTTGTTCTGGGTGATGTGAATGAGACATAAAGGTGACTCCATATTCAGGGAAGTTAAATCACTTATAATTTAAGTATATGACAAATATAAAAAAGCTCCTATGTCAGGAGCTTTTATTTCAATTCAAATTATTGTTGAGCTTTTTCTTTCACATCGGCGGCACCTTTTTCAACGGCGCCCGCTGCAGTTGCGGTTGCATTTTTAGCCGCATCTACAGTTGCGTCAGCGGCATGAGCGGTTGCATCAGCGGCATGGTCTACAGCTGTAGCCGTTGCATTGGCAGCATGATCAGCTGCTTGTGCTGTTGCACTAGCAGCATCTTTAGTGGCATTTTCTACATCATGTTTAGCTTGATCAACAGCATTTTCAACATGTTCACCCGTAGTCGCTCCTGTCTCAGGTGTTTTATCCTTATTACAGCCTACGAGTGCAATGGTAGCAATCAGACCCAAAGCGAGTAAAATTTTATTCATCTTGTATACCTTTTTTAAATTAATATTTGGCATCCAGCAGCTGGATGAAATAAATATAAACACAAAAAAAAACCAAATCAAAAAATAAAATGTAACGTTTTTATAAGCCTTATGCTTTGAATTAACACCCCGAATCCTTCAAACAATATTATTTTCATCAAATCTTAATATATTATTCATAAAATAGTATATGTGTGGTCTTTTTTTATTCAAAAATTATAACCAACAAGAATATATAGTAGTGCAGTAACATAGTGGAGATGTAAAGTAAAATGTAATATGCAAAATGGGTATTTTGTGCCGATGCACCATATATGAGCAAGAATGACATTATTGAGGGAAATCTGACATTTATATGTTTAGAATACTATTTAAACAGTTCTTAAAATAAAACTGAGTTAAAGTAAAAAAACATATTTACAAGACAATAAAAAAAGATAGAATTAAGAACAAAGTGTGAAATATATCAAATAATTCACTTGCCCCAAAAAGCCCCAAAATGGTGCTTTAAACGCGGGTAAAATGGAAATTTATGGGGTTTTCTTAAATATGTTGGATTTAAACAAATCTCGAAAAGTGCCAGATGATTTTGTGGAATATGCTGAAAAACAAATAAGGCATTTACTGAACGCTGTGAGTGGTGTTGAGTTTGTGATGTTATGTACTTCAGATGGTTTTGAAATTGCGCTGGTCAATAAGAAAAACATTAATAATTCAGGAAAAATTGCTGCTGTAAGTAGCTCAATTTTAGCGATGGTGACTGCTTTTGTATCAGAGATTAATCTTGTTGGATGCCAAACAATTACTTTAGATGCAGAGAATGGAAAGGCATTGCTTACAGCAATTCCGCATCCGACGCATCCTTTAGTTTTGGTTGCCATGACCAATAAAGATATTTTGTTAGGGCAAATGCTATATGAGTTAAAGTCGACTACAGAATTGCTCATGAAAAATATCTAAGGTCTGCTTATGAAAATTGTTAAGCGGCATATATTTTTTATATAAAACGAGATCTTTATCAATAACTGAAATAATCTATTGATAATTGTTGAAAGTTGTAGCAAGTTTTAAATGATTAAAAGCCTAATTTATTTTTAAATTACGCTTGAATAATTAATATTTTTTATGCTATTAAAATAAGCGTAGGAAATAATTAATTAAAATTGATTATCGAATAAAATTAAAATAGGTATTCAAGAAGAATACTAATTTTATCCATGTTAGCTAGGGGTATTAATCTTTAGTTAAATAGTAAAGTGTTTTAGTAAAGCAAAATAAAAATTGAATTACTAAAGCAAACAACAATGTCAAATAGAAACGGGGATGCTCATGGCTCGTATCACACTAGATCAATTAACAGATATCGATGGTTTCGTTTGCGCTGCTTTAGTAGACAGCGAAAGCGGTCTTTCATTAGCAACAGCAGGCGCAGGTTTGGACTTGGAATTGGCAGCAGCAGGTAATACTGAAGTTGTTCGTGCTAAGCGTAAAGTTGCCAAAGCATTAAAACTTGATGATGTAATTGAAGATATTTTGATTACTTTAGGTAAGCAATATCATTTGATTCGTCCATTAGATTCAAATGAAAATTTATTCCTTTATCTTGTTTTAGATCGCTCTAAATCAAACTTGGCTATGGCTCGTCACGAGTTAAAAGCATTTGAAAAAGGTTTAGACTTTTCTTGATTTGTTAGGGTCTGTGGACATTTCATAAATGGCTTGCGTTGTAGGTTAAAATTGAGCAGGCAAGGCATGAAATGAAGAGAATAGCGAGACTATTTTTAAGTTTCATAACGTAGCCTGAGATAATTTTAACCACAACCCTGAGCAAGAACAAAGCACTGCTTTGTTTGCAGCGCAAGGCGCAGCGGGGACTAGCGTGTTTTTTGGCGCTTCGTCGTTACGAACTACTCATTTAGAATGACTAAATTTCGTATTTCGCGCCTAGAATCGCCTAAAAAACACACCTAGTCGCAAACATAGACGAATTGTCCACAGACCCTATTGAAAAGTACATAAAAACTCGTCTTCGGACGAGTTTTTTACATTAAGATCATGTATAACATAATAATCGTATTGGTGGTTTTATACTTATGTTGAAAGTCGGAATTTATAGACATTATAAAGGTAATTTGTATCAAGTTTTACATATTGCAACGCATAGTGAAACACGAGAAAAATTGGTGGTCTATCAATGTTTATATGGTGATTATTCAATTTGGGTTCGCCCATATGAAATGTTTATAGAACATGTCAGTTTGGAAGATGGTCAATCACGAGCAAGATTTGAGTTTTTACACACTATCTAATTTAGCCTAGTCATTGATTTACAGCGTATGGCTAAACATGATTTGTATGATAAAGAATTTGCGCTACAAAGCTGATAGATTGTCATTGGAATGACGTAAATAATTGAAATAATAACAATGATAGTAAAGAGGAAGTGCTGAATATGAGTTTAAGTCACCCATTTTTGCAACGATTGAATGAACTATATCAGTCTTTTATCAAGTTTGATGCGACACAATGTGATCGAATCAAACGATATCGTAACATCGAACCTGAATCCGCATTATTTCTGGCTATGCAAGTAAGAATTCAGCAGGCAAAAACGATTTTGGAAATTGGAACCTCTACGGGCTATTCCACTTTATGGCTGGCTGATGCCGCCCAAGTCACCGGTGCGCGGGTTACAACACTTGAGATTGATGAACAGCGAACACTACAAGCAAAGCATTATGCCAAAGAGTTGGAGCTAGATCATGTTATTGATTTTTGGGTAGGTGATGCACAACATTATTTAGAAAAATGTCATGAAAAATACGATTTTATATTACTTGATGCAGAGCGTGATGCCTATTTGAATTACTGGGTTTTCTTACAAAATATGATTGAGAATCAAGGGGGGGTATTGGTGGTTGATAATGTGATTTCGCATGCTGCTGAGGTTAAAAGTTTTACTGATGAAGTCAAGCGAGATACTCGATTTATGACAACGACACTATCTGTGGGCGCTGGGCTTTTTATTGTGACATTCAAAAATTAATTTTCAGTGTTGTATCAGGGAGATTTCTCCCTGACTTTGTGCTGAGAAGGAAGTTTTGTAAATTATAAAATTGAAAGTCGTTTAAAATGTACCTCATATTCTAAATACTTGTGCACAAAAGCCGTTTTATCACTACATCGCAATAAATTGTCATATATAAATTCTGGTACAGGATGATAAAGTTCTCCAGAACCATTGTTATAAAAAATTTTTAAATACCGTGAAGAAGCATTGTACTTCCAAGAAGTCACGGTAATCATTGATCCCATAAGCAACCCCTTAAACTTCTGATTGTTCTACAGAAAAAAGTGTTCTGTATGATTTGAAATTAGTCCATTCATCTTTAGAAAAGTATTGTGGTTTTGTAAAAATGCTGAGGATTTTTCTGATAAGCTTATACCACATATGAAAATCTAAAATTTTAAAACAGAGCAAATATCATGAATAAAAGACTCAAAAAGAATGTTTGTTTTATCTTGGAAACAAAGGGGATGCAATGATACTTGCGATAGATGTTGCCTATAGTGGGACGAGTGCGCAAGTTGCTGGAGGCATATTTGATGCGTGGGAAGCAACTGATTTATTCAAGCAATACAGGATTTCTCTAGATCACATCATGGACTATGAATCTGGGCAATTTTATAAGCGTGAATTGCCTTGTATTCAGGCTTTATTGGCACAAATTACAGAACATATCGATATGATTATTATCGATGGATATGTGCATCTTGGGAATGAGCAGAAAGCGGGTTTGGGACAGTATTTGTATGAAGCGTTAATGCTTAAAGTTCCTGTGATTGGAGTGGCTAAAAATCAGTTTACAGGCACACCAAAAGATTGCGAAATTTTGCGAGGACAAAGCCTCCAACCGCTTTATATTTCTGCGATCGGTATTGAGCTTGAGCTTGCCAAGCAATATGTGAAAAGTATGTATGGGAAATATCGAATCCCTAAGTTGTTAAAAGATGTTGATCGTTTAAGCAAAATGCCGTAGCAATAATTGAATTATTTTATAAATCATTACAGCTTTATTTGTAGAATTTTGACATAAAGTTAGATGTAGTATGATGAAAAAACAGGAGAAATAAAAATGAACCAGCCATCAGGTGAGCAAAAAATTGCAATTAATTATATTGAATTTAATGTCAAGGATATTCAGCAATCCAAAGCATTTTATCAACATTTGGGTTGGACTTTTACTGACTTTGGTCCAGCTTATTGTGAATTTGATTCTGGCTTGATTAAAGGTGGTTTTGCCCAAGCTGACCACGTTCAAAGTGCAGGTGGCGCGTTGATTATTTTGTACAGTGATAATCTTGAACAGAGTTTGCAGCGTGTAACAGATGCAGGTGCGACCATCGTACAAGAGATTTTTAGTTTTCCAGGCGGGCGCCGTTTTCACTTTAGAGATTTAGATGGCTATGAACTCGCCATATGGTCGCATTAGAAAATAAATAAAAAACCACGCTAATAAAGCGTGGTTTTTAAAATCTAATCTAATTTGATATTAGATTTTACCCACTAAGTCGATAGAAGGAGCAAGTGTTGCATCACCTTCTTTCCATTTAGCAGGGCAAACTTCGCCAGGATGACCGTGAACATATTGAGCTGCTTTAACTTTACGAAGAAGTTCAGAAGCATCACGACCAATACCACCCGCATTGATTTCGATGATTTGGATTTTACCTTCAGGATCAATTACGAAAGTACCACGGTCAGCAAGACCAGCAGATTCGATTAAAACTTCAAAGTTTTTAGCAAGTACCCAAGTTGGGTCGCCAACCATTACGTATTCAATTTTTTTGATTTCTTCAGAAGAATCGTGCCAAGCTTTGTGTGTGAAGTGAGTGTCTGTAGAAACAGAATAGATTTCAACACCTAATTTTTTGAATTCAGCATAGTTATCAGCAAGATCACCAAGTTCAGTTGGGCAAACGAAAGTGAAGTCAGCTGGATAGAAGAAAACTACAGACCATTTACCTTTAAGATCAGCTTCTGTAACTTCGATGAATTGACCGTTTTGGAAAGCTTGTGCTTTAAAAGGTTTAACTTCAGTATTAATTAAGCTCATCATTATCTCCATGATTGAGGTGTTTATCTAATATATAACTAGAATAATGAATTTTAAGTTATTGGTGAAATAGTATTTTTTTATAGCTAAGATCGGAAAATCAAATTAGCAAGCTCCAGATACTTTTCACCAAAGGCAAGTGTCCGTCATTGTTGCATCAACTAAAGCAAATAAAGATGATGTTTGAATGACAAAACCATCCTTTTTAAATCTGTAACAAACATGATGCTTCTGAGCTTATATTTCAAGGGTGAATTTTTAAAAAAGATATAAAAAATATTTCAATGTATAGAAATTGTTCTGCTAATATCCTTTGAAGCTTAAATACGTCACATTTTTAATTCAATATTTTTTATTTTCAGTCTGATTTAGATCAGACAATTATGATTTCATTTTCAAGACACTATCTCTGTTGCGCTTTACAGCGTAAAATATTTTGTTCAATTTTAAATATTAGGATAAAGCATCTGTGCCAAATCAGTTAAATGTCGATCAATGGGTTATGGTACGCGATCGCCATCGTTTAAGCCGACTGAAAAAAGGAAAAGATGCCGATCCAGAAAAATTTAAAGAACTTTTTGAAAAATCGAATCAGCAAGTAAAAAAAAGATTTTCCAGTCTACCCACGATTAAACTTAATCAAGACTTACCTGTCACACAATATGCTGATCAATTGATAGATGCGATTCAAAAACATCAGGTGATTATTGTTGCGGGGGAAACGGGTTCTGGTAAGACTACTCAGTTACCACAAATAGCGATGCTTGCAGGTCGTGGTTTGACAGGGATGATTGGTCATACCCAGCCTCGACGTCTCGCAGCACGAAGTGTATCTCAACGGATTGCAGAAGAAGTCGGCGAAAAACTGGGTGAGTCCATCAGCTTTAAAGTCCGTTTTAATGAACAGGGTTCCAATGATTCCATTGTTCGTTTGATGACGGATGGTATTTTGTTGGCTGAACTGTCAAATGATCGTTACTTAAATAAATATGACACGATCATTATCGATGAAGCGCACGAGCGTTCATTGAATATTGATTTCATCATGGGTTATTTAAAACAGTTGGTGAAAAAGCGCCCTGATTTAAAAATCATCATTACTTCGGCAACTTTAGACGTCAATCGATTTAGTGACTACTTCAATGGCGCACCTATTTTTGAAGTAGAAGGGCGTAGCTTCCCTGTAGAATTACGTTATCGTCCGATTTCAGAAATGACGATTGGCGGTAGTGATGACGATGATTTTGATGATTTCGAAGAAAACTTACCACGTGCGGTGGTACAAGCTGTTGAAGAGTGTTTAAAAGATGCTGAGGCTAAAGGGCATCCAGAACATGCTGATATTCTGATTTTTTCCAGTACTGAACAAGAGATTCGTGAACTACAGGAAACCTTGCAAAAGTTTGGTCCAAAACATACACAAATTTTACCGTTATATGCACGGCTCGCTTTAGCCGAACAGCAGAAAATTTTTAATCCATCAGGTGGTGGACGAAGAATTATTATTGCGACCAATGTGGCGGAAACGGCTTTGACGGTTCCAAATATCCGTTATGTGATTGATAGTGGTTTTGCACGTATTTCACGGTATAACTATCGTTCTCGGGTACAACGCTTACCGATTGAAGCGATTTCACAAGCAGCTGCAAATCAGCGAAAAGGGCGTTGTGGTCGTATTGCGCCCGGTGTGTGTATTCGTCTTTATAGTGAAGATGATTTTCAAAGTCGCCCTGAATTTACAGAACCTGAGATTAAGCGAACCAATTTAGCCTCGGTTATTTTGCAGATGCAAAGTTTGGGCTTGGGGGCTGTTGAAGATTTTGATTTTATTGAGCCACCCGATCATCGTTTGGTCAATGATGGTCGAAAGCTATTGATTGAATTAGGTGCTATTCAAGAACAGCAAAATTCATCAATGAGCGCGAAGCAAGCTGTTAATTCTGCTCGCAGTGAGCTGACCAAAATTGGTCTGCAAATGGCGAAAATGCCGATTGATCCACGTTTGGCGAGAATGATTTTGGGTGGGGCTCACTTTGGTGTACTTCGTGAAGTGTTAATCATCGTTGCAGCTCTTGCTGTACAAGACCCTCGTGAACGTCCTGCGGATAAACAGATGCAAGCCGATCAAAAGCATGCATTGTTTAAAGAAGCTGATTCAGACTTTTTATTTTATCTGAAATTATGGAATACCTTGAGTGAAAATCGTGAGACTTTAAGCGAGAACAAACGTCGTAATTTTGCCAAGCAGCATTTTCTCAGTTGGTTGCGTTTGCGTGAGTGGAAAAAAACCCATGAACAATTGCTCGATTTGGCGCAAGGCTTAAAGCTGTCTTTTAATGAGAAAAAAGCCAGTTATGAGAATTTGCACCGTGCGCTATTAACAGGTTTATTGTCCTTTATTGCCAATAAAACAGATGAGCGCAATACATTCATGGCAGTACGTCAGCAAAAAGCTCGAATTTTTCCTGCATCGACATTGCATAAAACCAATACACCTTGGGTGATGGCATTTGAAATGGTGGAAACCTCTCAAGTTTATCTGCGAACTTTGGCAAAAATTGAGCCTGAATGGATTCTTTTGGCTGCACCAAATTTATTGAAACATCATTATTTCGAGCCACATTGGGCGAAAAAACCAGGTGTGGTCAATGCCTATGATCAGATTTCATTATTTGGTTTGATTATCGAACCGAAACGTGCAACCAATTACGAAAAGGTGGATCAGCCTGCTGCGCATGAAATCTTTTTGAGAGATGCATTAACGACAGGAAATTTAGGGATTACGCCACCATTTTTAAAACACAACTTATTAAAACTTGAGGAAGTTGAACGAGTTGAAGATAAGTTGCGTCGTCGTGATTTGGTGGTGGACGAAGAAACAATTTATCAGTTTTATGCAGCCAAAGTCCCTGCTGAAATTGCAAGTCGCCGTAGTTTCGAAGATTGGCGAGCAACTGTAGAGCCTAAAAACCCACGTTATCTATTTGTAGATGACGATGATTTATGGATGACAGATCGTCCAACCACTCAGCAATTCCCAGATTATTTACACAATGGGCAATTGCGATTGGCGGCGAGTTATCGCTTTGATCCAAGCCATGATCAAGATGGTGCTACCGTTAAAATTCCAGTGCAGGCTTTAGCGCAAGTCGATGAAAATATTTGGTCGTGGGGAATCCCTGGCTGGCGCTTAGAGTTGATTGAAGCATTACTTAAAGCACTACCCAAAGATAAACGTCGTAATTTGGTACCGATTCCTGACACAGCGCAAAAGTTGATGAAAGCTGTGGATGCCCAACATTTGCATGGACATATATTCGATTTCTTGGCATTTCAGTTAAGAGGCGAACAAATTAGCGCGAAAGATTTTTCTTTTGAACGTGTTGAACCTTATCTGATTCCATTTATTAAGGTTATGGATGAAAAAGGTCGTGTGTTGGAACAAGGGCGAGATCTTGCTGAACTCAAAGCACGTTGTCGTACCGAAACACATAGTCCTGTGAAGCAGTTAAAAGGTGAATTTACGGTTTTCCCTGAAAATTTTGTTTTTGAGGCATCGCAAAAAGTCACAGGTGTTGTTGTTAAACAATATCAAGCCTTGGTGCCGACGAAAGACTTTGCTCAATTAGACACCAAAGATGAATCTGGAATTGTGATCCAGACCTTTAATGACCAAAATGAAGCCATTAAGCAGCATCGTGAAGGTGTAATTCGGTTGATTCATATGCAGTTAGGTGACTCAATCCGCCAACTGAAAAAGCAAATTTCAAAACCATTGGCGTTGGCTTATTCACCATTGGGAGATAAAGCTCAGCTGGAACAAATGTTGGTTTATGCAACTTTGCAAATCGCGATTCAAGACTTACCGATCAATGCTGAGGAGTTTGCTCAATTAACTGCCGAGGTCAAGAAAAGCTTCTTAATGCATGGTCAGGAAGCATTAAAACTGATCAGTGAAATCTATATTCAATGGCAAGAAATTCGTCAAAATTTACTGATGTTGGATCAAGATGTATTTGGAAAAAATATAGATGATATTGAAGATCAACTGGATTTAATGAATCTTTCCAATTTTGTTTATTCAAAATCTTCAGATGTTTGGCAGGAATATCCACGTTATTTAAAAGCATTGTTATTGCGTTTAGATCGTTTGCCGAATAATCTAAATCGAGATGATGCTGCAATAAAAGAAGTTGATCCTTGGATGGATAAACTGTTTAAGTTTAAATCCGATGTTCGTGTAAAAGAAGTGTATTTCATGGTTGAGGAACTACGGATCTCATTATTCTCACAACCGATGAAAACCAAAATGCCGATATCTTCGACTCGAATACAAAAGGTATGGGAAAAGCTAGGAATCGGTTAGAATAGAAATAATTTGAAATATTTGTGAATTGAGAAAAGGAGTTTTACATGGGCATCCGTATTACTGGTACAGGTTTGTACCATCCTGAAGAAGTGATTACCAATGAAGAGTTGGTGGATTGTTTAAATGCTTATGTGGAACAATTTAACACTGAAAATGCTGAAAAAATTGAAGCTGGTGAAGTTGTTGCACGTCGTGGTTCAAGTGCAGATTTTATTGAAAAAGCATCAGGTGTGAAGCGCCGCTATGTGATTGAGAAATCAGGTGTATTGGACATTAACCGTTTAAGACCACGTCTTGAAGAGCGTTCTGATGAAGAGCTTTCTATTCAGGCAGAGTGGGGCGTAATCGCAGCAAAACAAGCGATGGAAAATGCTGGTGTTACAGCAGAAGATATTGATGTTGTGATTCTTGCTTGTTCAAATTTACAGCGTGCTTACCCTGCTGTTGCGATTGAAATTCAAACTGCACTTGGTATCCAAGGCTATGCTTATGATATGAATGTAGCATGTTCAGCGGCGACTTTCGGTTTAAAACAAGCTTATGATGCTGTGAAAACGGGTGCTCGCCGTGTGTTATTGGTCAATGTTGAAATTACCTCTGGGCATACGGATTACCGTTCACGTGACTGTCATTTTATTTTTGGTGATGTGGCTACAGCTTCGATTATCGAAGAAACTGAAACCAAAACAGGTTTTGAAATCGTAGATACCCATTTATTTACCCAGTTCTCGAATAATATTCGTAATAACTTTGGGTTTTTAAATGGCTCTGAATTAACGTCTCGCGACGATAAACAATTTCGTCAGGATGGTCGTAAAGTTTTCAAAGAAGTTTGCCCATTGGTTGCAAAAATCATTTCTACGCAATTGGAAAAAAACAGTATTCAACCTGAAAACGTTAAACGTTTCTGGTTGCATCAAGCCAATGCCAATATGAATGAATTAATTCTAAAACTGATTGTTGGGCGTGAGGTTGCAGAAGCTGATCCAGAATTAGTACCAATTATCTTGGACGAGTTTGCCAATACCTCTTCTGCGGGTGTGATTATCGCATTGCATCGTACTGCTGATCAGGTCAATGATGGTGAGTATGGCGTACTTTGTTCATTTGGGGCTGGCTATTCTGTTGGTTCAATCCTTGTACAAAAGCATGTTGCTTAAATCAACCTAGTAAAATAGCTGTTCACTCCGTCTTTAATAAAGGGGGAGTGATTGCCTGAAGTCTAAAGCAATTTATTGTTAATCAAGTTTCCATAAAAAGCTTCTAAATTGAATAATGGGCAGATTAAAAATGTTGAAAATCAGTTTGTAGAGATACAACATGACCGATAAAACTTTAAAAATACGACACAATGCTAAACTGATCCGATTGATCAGTAGTTTACAACGCTTTTATTTTCGTCCAACATTTTTAGGCACAGAAAACCTTGTACCCCATAAACCAGCCATGTATGTTGGGAATCACACTATTTATGGCGTACTTGATTCTCCGATTTTGATCGACTATTTATTTACTGAACATAAGATTGCTGTGGTGAGTCTAGCTGATCATATGCACTTTCATATCCCAGTTTGGAAAGAGGTGGTAAAGCGTGTTGGGGGCATTGATGGTGTTCAAGAATATGCTAAAGCAGCAATGCGTCAGGGCTATTCAATTCTGGTTTTTCCAGGCGGTGGGCGAGAGGTCATTAAACGCAAAGGTGAAGCTTATCAATTGATTTGGAAACAGCGTTTCGGTTTTTTAAAGTTGGCACAAGAGTTTGACTATGAAATTGCACCTTTTGTGGCTTTAGGCGGAGATGAGGTTTTTGATTTAGCATTTGATGTCAATGTCTTACTTCAACAGAAATGGTTTAACAAAATATTATCCAATCCCAAAATTGACCGTTTTCTTCGACATGGTGAAGTGATTCCTTCAATTCCAAAACATATTATCCCTAAACGCATTCCTTTTTATTTTAAATTTATGCCACGTTTAGCGATTGATCAGATTGAAACCATGGATGATATGATTCTATTTAGAGATCAATTACAACAGCTTATTTATACAGAAATCGAAGCATTAAAGTCGTATCGGGTAGAAGATGCCAGCTTGAAAGATACAAACTCTAAATATTCAGGTTGAGTTTGCCCTATGTTTGAACTTCAAAATAATTTAGATGATATTTTTAAACACTTGAACCCTTGTCGGCACATAATTCCAGAGGTCAGTTCTTTTCCTCAAGATCTAAACTATGTCGAATTTCTAAAAACATGTGCTGATACTGAAATCACAGCGGATATTCATCTGTTTGGATATGAAAAAGCACTCAAGGAAAATCAATACTTAGTACAAAATTTTCCAATATTTTCAAGACAAGTATGGATGATTGGAAGAACTGGACAAGGTGATGAATGGTTTATGGATCGGCAAAGTTTTGAGATACTCTTTTATGATCATGATTTAGGCTTTAGTGATGCTTTAAATTTCCATTCACTTCAGTCAATGCAGATTAATTTTTTTCAATTTTTACAATTTGCTTTGTTGTTGCAAGAATGTGAAGAATATATCGATAGATCAATCACTGACAATGAATTTGCTCAATTTGAGCAAGCAGTTAAGCAAATAGATATTGCACTTTTTTCAAACTATCCATTTAATTACCAATAAATAATACAAACATTCATCAAGGAAAAAAATATGTATACAGCTTCATGTTTATGTGGCGGCATTCAATTTAAAATCTGTAGTGAAATTGCCGAAATATTTGTTTGTCATTGTCAACAATGTCAGAAAGCACAAGGCTCTGCATTTGTTGCAATTACTCCAATTTACAGTAAGGACTTGGACATTGTTCAAGGCAAAGAATTATTGGGGGAGTATTATGCAACGACTAATAAAAAAAGAGTTTTCTGTAAACACTGTGCTTCGCCCTTATTCAGTGCGCGTTTAGATTTACCCGATGTGGTTCGATTACGTGTTGGAATCATTAATGAAGCTGTTAAGGCAAAAATTATGTCACATGCATTTACTGAGAATAAAGCAGCATGGTATGAAATTTTGGATGATGCACCCCAATTTGCACAAGCTGTATGTTAAGTTCAGTTTGACATTTTATTAAAAAATAATGATCCACTGGATTTAATATCAAGTTATTTTATTGAACGTTAAAATTTATTTTTTAAGCAAATGAATTCTATCTACTTATCATTTATTTATCAGAGCACTATAAATGGTTGAGTAGTGATTAAAATGCATTGGTGTCTATATAGGGTTTCTGTATAATTTCAAAAAAATAAACTTTAAATGAATTGAGGATATAAATGACAAGAATAGTCGTTGCCGCGAAACAAGATCAAACTTTATTGCAAGACACTCAATCCAAATCGGTAATTTTAGATCGACCCTCAATTATTCAAATTGGGGTAACACAACAAGATGTTAAAACGCTAGAACAATCTGGTGATAAGCTCATTGTGACATTGAAAAATGGTGAACAGATTGTTTTAGATGGTTTTTTCCAGACCCATACAACCACAGTGCACTCTTTGGCATTTCCAAAGGCGGATGGAACTTTTAGCCTTGCACAATTTGATGAGACGGGCAAATTCACTCATTACACGGGTCTGCAAAAATTAGATTCACTATTATACGAAGGTGCAAATACTGTTCCTGCGCAACAACTGAGTGCTTATGAGTCAACTTCAGCATCATCTTCAGATTTTTCAATCTCTGAACTTTTTTCCTCAAGTGCTGCTAAAGCAGGTTTAGGGGTCCTTTCTGCAATCGGATTAGGCTTGGCACTGATTGACAATGGGGATAAAAAATCGAGTTCACCACCAGACATCACTGCGCCGAAAACACCAACTGCAACAATCAATGCAGAGGGGACGAAAATCAGTGGTACAGCTGAAGCGGGCGCCACAATTTATGTGGTCGACAAAAATGAAAAAGTTATTGTCACGGTCAAAGTGGATAAAGATGGTCAGTATTCAGTAACATTGCCAGAAGCATTGGTTAATAATAATAGTTATTACGTTAAAGCCAAAGATGATGCTGGAAATTCATCGGGCTATACGCAAGTCACTGGAACAAAGGACACCATTGCACCTGTAGAACCTCAGGCGCAATTAAATGATCAAGGAAACATTGTCACAGGTAAGTCTGAGACCAATGCAATCATTAATGTTTATGATGCATCAGGTAAACTCATTGGAACAGCAAAAGCCAATACCGAAGGCGTGTTTTCAGTTGCAATTTCACCTGCTTTGACCGCAGGTCAAATAGGATCTGTTGAAGCGGTTGATGCAGCAGGGAATAAATCCGAACAGCACAAAATAGAATTGGGCAAAGATACGATTGCGCCAGATCAACCGAAATATGAACTCAATAAAGAGGGAACGAGCATACTCGGTACTGCAGAAGCCAATGCCAAAGTCATCATTCAAGATTCAACAGGGGTTGTAATTGCAACAGGTACAGTCAATGCACAGGGGAAATTCAATGTCACAATTTCGCCTGCTTTGGGAACCAACCAAACAGGTAAAATTATCATTGAGGATGCAGCCGGAAATCAATCTAAAGTCATTGAAATTAAACCTGGACAAGACCTCTTAGCCCCTGAAAAACCTGTAGCCAGTTTAAATGCTGAAGGCACTATCATTACAGGAACAGCAGAAGCGAATTCTAAAATTACCGTCTATGACACTGCGAATAAACTGCTAGGTACCGCAACAACAGACGCCAATGGAAATTATACGGTCACGCTTTCAAGCGCTTTGACTGAGGCAAAAGTAGGGAGTGTATATGCAACAGATGCAGCTGGAAATCAATCAGCAGTTACATCTGTAACAGGAACTAAAGATGTCACGCCACCAGCAAAACCTTTAATCACAAAAGTAGAAGACGATGTTGGTGAAAGCAAAGGTTCAATTGCTGACAATGGCAACACCGATGATAAACGCCCAGTGATTTCAGGGACGGGTGAAGCAGGTGCAACATTGATTATTTATGACAATAACAAAGCTGTTGGAAAAGTTACGGTTGGCGCAGACAGTAAATGGTCATTCAGTTTCGATTATGATTTAAGTCTGGGAGCACATAGCATTACCAGCGTACAAACGGATAAGGCTGGAAATACCAGTTTGATGAGTGATGCGCGCTCATTTACGGTAGTTGAAGTGGGCGTGAAGGCAGCACTTGCTGACGAATATTCAGTAATGGATCAAAACTCGGCAGATTCTCATGCTTCTTTAGCCAGTAATTCTTTATCCAGTAATATTGTCAATGCTGAGCTGAATCCTGATTCTAACGCAAATCGTGACTTTTTGCTCCAAAGCATGCCACCACATACAGAAACGAATCGTGTTGATTTAACCAGTGAAAATATTGCAAAGCTTTTGCAAACAGCTGCTGAAACTGATGGTTCTATTCAAACTCATTTAGACACTGATCATAGGACCTCTGTAAATGATTTATTTTTGGATGCTTCTTTTTTAGAGCCTAAAGACCAACAGATTGAGGATGTGATTGAAAGTGCAATGAAGCACAGTGCAACGACAAGTGAAAATATAATGAATTCAACCTCGGAAACTGTTGATCAATACATGAATAATTTACCAAATACGACCATATTCCCTATAGATGCGATTGCTGAGTTATTAAATTCACAGCAAGTTTTGTTTTAATTTAAATATACGCAACAAGCACCTACGGGTGCTTTTTTATTGAGATAGATTTAGTATAGAGTAAGGCACTAAGTTCATAATCAAAAAAATTCTAGGATTACAATTTTCATGTCAGATGTTGTGGAATACGATCAATTTCAAATTTCTCTCGATGCGACTTCAAGCTTAAATTTTACTTTTCAGCAAAACGCAATTCCTTTAATTCGTCATATTTCTTTAACTGGAAGTAAGCAGCTTTCTGAAAGTAAGCTTATTATTGAATCTCATCCAGCATTTTTTCAACCCACTGAGATTCGAATCGGTAAAAGTGATAAAGATCAAAACATCTACCTCAGTAATCCTAAACTTAATTTTGATCTCAATTTTTTACTTCATCTGAATGAAAATATAAAAGGTTATCTAAATTTAAAATGGTTGGATTCAGATGATCAGCTATTAGCAGTGAAACAGCAAGATATTGAAGTGCTTACAGTTGATACATGGGGTGGAGAAAAACAGCCACTTGAACTTTTAGCCTGTTTCTCACAACCAAATGCAGCTTCTTTAGCACCTATTCTTAAACGTGCTAGCGAATACTTAGTGCAAAAGAATTTAGGCAGTCTAAATGGTTACTCGGATAAAAGTCCTGAACAAGTTTTAAATCAGCTGAATGCAATTTGGCAGGCATTAAATGAACAGAATTTACATTATATTGTGAATCCTGCGAGTTATATCCAACATGGACAGCGTATTCGTTTTGCCAAACAAATTTTAGATGAAAAAATGGCATGTTGTTTGGATAGCACCATGTTGATGAGCTCTTTGATTGAGCAAATTGGGCTTGATCCCATCGTGATGATTGTCCAAGGTCACAGTTTTATCGGGGTATGGTTACATGAAACCCCTGTTGTTGATGTTTTAATTGATGATCTTCAAAACTTACGTAAGTATATGGAGCTTGGTGCAATTACTTTTATTGAAACCACCTTATTAACATCACAAGCAAGTTTGAAACAAGCCATAACTTCAGCACAACAATATTTACATGATGCTGAAAAAATCGAACAGTTTTATGTTGCTGTGGATATTCGCCAAAGTCGTTTACGTGGTGTACGTCCTATTTCAACACAGCTAGATGTCGTGCAAAATTTAGATCAGGATGAGTTGACATGGACAGCAGCTTCTTTACCTGAATATGCGGTTATGGATGCAAATGAAAATGTTGCAACGCGTGTTCAGCGATGGTTAAGGCGTTTACTGGATTTAAGTTTAAGAAATAAGTTATTAAATTTTAAAGATAACCGTTTAAGCATTCCCTTACAGTGTTCTGAGAAAACTTTAGCTTCTTTAGAAGATGCTTTGGCTGAGAATAAAGGTTTTTTCTTTCAAAGTGTGGATTATATTTCTCTTAAAGAGGTCACTCGTGAAAATGAAGACCAACACGTCCAAAACTATATTGATGAAAACCTACATCGCCAATTGTTATTTAGTGGCTTAGACAGCGACACCTTAAATAAGCGTTTGGTGGAAGTATATCGCGCCTCACGTACAGCTTTGGAAGAAGGTGGGGCAAATACTTTATTCTTGGCAGTTGGTTTTCTAGAGTGGAAAGAGTCAGAGAAAGCTCAGAAAACCTTTAAAGCACCACTTTTGTTAATTCCTGTACGAATGACACGAGAGTCGGCAAAGTCTGGTTATCGTTTATGGATGTATGATGATGAGCCGCGTTTTAATTCAACCCTGTTGCAATTGTTAAGACAGGACTTTGAAATTGAAATCAGTGGATTGGACCCGCTACCGACAGATGGATCAGGGGTAGATGTTAATGCCGTCTTGCAAATTGTACGCCGAGCTGTGGTCAATATGCGAGGCTGGGAGGTGACTGCTGAAGCCGCGATTGGTCAGTTTTCATTTTCAAAATACTTAATGTGGCGAGATCTTTCTTTACGTATACAGCAGTTAAAAGAACAAGCTGTGGTTCATCATTTGATTGAAACGCCACGCGAGCCATTTAAAAAACAAGATGCTTTTCCACATCCAGCTGAACTTGATCAAAAATATCAACCCAAACAGCTATTTACTCCATTGTCGTCAGATTCTTCACAGCTTGCAGCCGTAATGTCTGCGGCTTTAGGGCGAACATTTGTACTTTCTGGGCCACCAGGAACAGGAAAGTCACAAACCATTACCAATATGGTAGCGCAATGCTTGGCAGATGGTAAATCCGTACTATTTGTCTCTGAAAAGATGGCAGCATTGGATGTGGTGTATCGACGACTGAATCAAATTGGATTAGGACATCTGTGTTTACAGCTTCATTCTGCCAAAGCACAAAAAATAGAAGTGCTTGATCAGCTTCGTGAACGTGCAGAAAATAACAATAATCCCTACGCAATCGCCCAAAAAGAAACCCAACAAGAGTGGCAAGTACTTTCACAACATTTGGTCGAAAGCCGTGATGTGCTCAATCAGCATGTACAGATCTTGCATCAACAACATTCAATAGGATGGAGTTTATTTGATGCCATGAGTGAAGAGTTGTTACATAGAGAGATCGAAACATTGCGTTTTGATCTCAATATTCAACAATTGACCCATCAAGCACGTTCACACTTGAAAGATTTGGCTGTCAAAGCATGGTTGCAGTATCAGCAAATTTCGAGCAACGCACGAGATACTCTGAATGGATTTGCTGAAGGAAGTTCTCCGAATTTCTGGAATCTGTTGTGGCAAGATCAGTATCAGCATAATCAACAACGTATAGCAGAATTAATTCCTCAAATACATCGTTCGTTACATGTTTGGCAAGATGCTTGCCAATTCAAACAAGCAGAAAATTTACAGCAGCTTCAAGCTGATGTAGAGATCTACCAAAAAATATTTGCGTTCAGTCAACAATATGATTTGAAACTGCTGAAAATTATTGATGGTTTAGACATACGTCAAATTTCTGAAGCCAAAGCGGTAACAACAGAAATCGTACAAAGCCAGACACGCTTAATTTTTAAATATGATTTATCGATTAACCAAGCTGAATTAAAACAGATAGATTTTAAATGGCGAGAAGCTTCTGCTAAGTTTTGGCCATGGTCTTGGTTTGGTAAGTATCAGTTAAGAAACTTGATGCGTAGTTATCACACTGATAAACAACGTCCTTCTGCTATGGTGGTAGAAAATGATTTGCCACTGTTGATCAATATTCAAAATCATCAGCAACAGTTTAAAGCGCTTGAAAATAGTTTAGGCGCAAAACTGCAGACATATTGGCAAGGTGAAAAAACAGATTGGGCACAGTTTGAAAACATGGCACAGGCTTGGACACAATTAAAAAACCAACTTGCAGATCGTATTTCAAGTCCAGTGGTATTATTACAAGCATTGGATTTCGCAAGTCAACAGAAGCACTTTGAAGCTGAACAACATATTGAAGAATTACAGCAATGCTATGCACTGTTATTGCCAGATCAGCAAATTCAGACAGAAAATTTAAACGCATATCCTCAAATTTCATTTACAGAATTACTGTTACGTCAACAAAACTTGCAACATTTGATCAATGAATGGCGTCATTGGTTAAATTGGCAAGGTTTAAAAACACAACTTCAACAACAAGGTTTGGCTCGTTTTAGCGCATACTTACAACAACATTGCTTAGCTCAAACCTCTTCGTCTTTTGATGCAAAATTAGTCCAAGATCATGTGGCGTTATTGGTGGATATCAATCTTGCACGTCAATGGATTGTTCAACAGTTTAGTAAACATCCTGAACTCAACCAATTTAATGGTGAGTTACATCAACAAAAAATTCTTAAATTTTCCCAACAGGATCGTGAACATCAACAATTTGCCAGTGAGGAAATTACCCGACGTTGGCATAAAATTTTTGAGAACCCTGATGAGTTTAAAAAGCAATGGGCATTACTCAACAAAGAGTTGGGTAAAAAGCGTCGACATATTCCAGTACGAGAACTCATCAAACAGATTCCAGATGTGATGACTGGACTCAAGCCATGTATGTTAATGAGTCCATTGTCGGTTGCCCAATATCTTGATCCTGAATCTAAATTTGATGTGGTGATTTTTGATGAAGCTTCGCAAATTCCTGTTTGGGATGCCATTGGCGCACTTGCACGAGGAGAACAATCGATTGTTGTTGGTGACAATAAACAAATGCCGCCCACCAGTTTCTTTGGAAAAGGAGATACCGAAGAAGTCGATGAAGACGTTACCGAAGATTTGGAAAGTATTTTAGATGAGTGTTTAGCTGCACAATTACCAGAACTGGTATTGAATTGGCATTATCGTAGTCGATATGAAAGCCTAATTCAGTTTAGTAATCAAAAATATTATAAAGGTGAGTTGCTGACATTTCCTGCACCTGTTGCAAAAGATAAGGCAATTCAATTGCACGCTGTTGAAGGTGTATATGACAAGGGTGATACACGAACCAACAAAGCTGAGGCTCAGGCAATCGTACAGTTTATTCTACAACATTTAACGAACCAACTGACCGCAGAGGTTAAACTAACGCTTGGTGTGGTGACATTCAATATTACTCAACAAAAACTAATTGAAGATTTGCTTGATAACGAATTGGCGCAACGTCCTGAATTAGAGCAACTTAGCCGAGATGGCTTTGAGCCATTATTTGTGAAAAATTTGGAAAATGTTCAAGGTGATGAACGAGATATTATTATCTTCTCCATCACTTATGCGCCCGATCAACAGGGTAAATTACTGATGAATTTTGGTGCATTGAATCGTCAGGGCGGACAACGCCGTTTAAATGTTGCGATTACACGTGCACGTCAAGGACTACATGTTTTCTCTACACTGCGTCCAGACCAGATTGATTTGTCTCGAACCAATAGTGAAGGGGTGCGAGATTTAAAAGATTTCTTGAGTTTTGCACAAACTGGGCAAATGGCGTATTACTCGCAAACACTTGAAAAAGAAAAGGCTAAAGATGAACTCATGCTGTATTTACAAGCTCAATTAGAGCATTTAGGTTGGAAAGTTGACTTGGCTGTAGGCAGTGGAGATAGTCGTATAGATATTGCTATCCAAAACCCCTATGTTGCTGGTCAGTATTTAACAGGTATTTTGGTAGACGGGGATGATTATGCTAAAGCTGCAACTGCACGAGATCGAGATCAGTTGCGTCCTTCTGTGTTAACCGGGCTAGGTTGGACCGTGATTCAATTGTGGACAGTGGAATGGTGGCTTGATCCAAAAGCAAATCTAGAAAAATTACAGAATCAATTAAATGAATGTGTCAATTTAACTCAGCAAATTTCATAGAATAAATTTTTTTATTGTGATTTTTATAAAAACGAGACTTAATTTATGTATTGTGATTGTACAGTAAATTAAGTCTTATTTTGTGTAAATTTATTTAAACAAACTATGTAGTTTTCATTAAAAAATCTTTAAAAATCACTGATTTCAGGTATATCTAGTTATGTAAAGTTATGTTTAGATGGTTAATATTTAATCTATTACATTTGGGCATATCATGAATAAAATTTACAAAGTCATCTGGAATGCACAACTTGGATGTTGGCAAGCCGTTTCAGAACTTGCCAAGAATCATCGTCCTTCACAAAGTACAGTCACTGATCAAAATAAGACAATGGGGATTGTTGAAAAAGTATCCGCTTTGATTTTATTTGGATTAGCACTGTTGCCTTTATCTGTACAGGCTGCGATTTCAAATATCGAGTTGCCGACAGGCGCTCAAATTAATTCTGGTTCGGCAACGATTTCTCAAAATGGGCATACCCTGAATATTAATCAAAGTAGTCAAACACTGAGCACCAATTGGAACAGCTTTAACATTGGTCAAAATGCGACAGTCAATTTTAACCAAAATAATGCATCTTCAGTCGCAATTAACCATGTATTAGACAGTAATGCTTCGCAAATCATGGGGCGTTTAAATGCCAATGGTCAGGTGTTTCTGCTCAATCCTAATGGTGTGGTTTTCTCTAAAACCGCTCAAGTGAATGTTGGGGGATTGGTTGCTTCAACGTTAGCACTTACGGACCATGATATTCAAAATGGTCAATTCACTTTAAAAGGCGATGCCAATAGTCATGCAAGTATAGAAAATTATGGCACTATTCAAACTTTAAAAGGTGGAACAGTGGCGCTGATTGCGCCGAATGTTAAAAATACAGGTTCTATTACCACACCAAATGGAACTACGCATTTAACATCCGCTAGTCAAGTCACGCTTGCTTTACAAGATGGTTCATTGACCCAGTACCAAGTGGATCAAGGGGTTCTTAAAGGTTTAGTGGACAATGGAGGAGCAATTCTTGCTGATAATGGCGCAGTCTATTTAACTGCAAAAGC
>NZ_AMFQ01000062.1:0-30424 GCF_000335555.1 Acinetobacter sp. WC-743
TGTGTCATTACTATATCCAGCGTTATCTATATGACCCGTATTTGGGACGACATTGTCATTTACACCTGTAATCGTTGCGATTTGTGTTGGCACAATGTTGTCAACATAATTGGTACTGGTACTTGGTCCAGTGTTGCCTGAAGCATCAGTCACTGTGCCACTCACCGTACCTGTCGGTTGGTTGATCGCAGAGGTCACCGGTCCGTAATTACCGGAACTGTCCACCGCGTCGTAACAGTGCTGCCATCTGGATAGCGGATTTCAATGTTGCTGTTTGGCTCAGCCGTGCCACTGACACTTACCGAACCATCTGGATTGCTTGTGACATTGACCACTGGCGCTGCTGGATCAATGTTGTCAACATAGTTGGTACTGGTACTTGGTCCAGTGTTGCTTGAAGCATCGGTCACTGTGCCACTCACCGTACCTGTCGGTTGGTTGATTGCAGAAGTCACAGGTCCATAATTACCTGAACTGTCCACAGGCGTCGTCACAGTACTGCCATCTGGATAGCGAATTTCAATGTTGCTGTTTGGCTCAGCTGTGCCACTGACACTCACCGAACCATCTGGATTGCCTGTGACATTGACCACTGGTGCTGCTGAGGCAGTTGTAGTATTGATAGCAAAGTTGGGACCAACACCACCAATACCAACATTACCTGTAATATCTGTAAAACTTCCTGCAATCACACTAATTTTATTATTGCTTGCCAAGAAATTTGCGTTGGGTGTGAAAATGGCTGTCCAAGTTAGACCACCATCATTACTGCTTACTGGACTTAACGTCCCATTTGATACCAAGATATCATCATTACCAAAGTTTTTTACGATCTCACTAAAACTAAACGTTACAAGCGCTGATTCACCTATAGTTAGAATCGTATCACTCATACTAATAATGACTGTTGGTGCTGTACTATCTACTATTACTACCGCAGGCGGACTAACATTTCCCGATGCATCTACAGCGGTCACTTTAAGCGCTGTACCATCTGGAATAGATGTTGTTGGTGTAAATGTAAATTTACCGTCTGGTCCTGCTGTTGTAGTACCAATGACTTTACCTGAACTATCAGTAATATTTACCGTACTTCCTGCTTCTGCTGTCCCTGTAATTGGACTACCGTCTGTAGGATCAACGATGGGTTGAGCTGGTGCAGTACTATCAACAATCACTTGCGCAGGCGGACTAACATTTCCCGATGCATCTACAGCCGTTACTTTCAGCGTTGTACCATCTGGAATAGGTGTTGTTGGTGTAAAAGTAAATTTACCATCTGGTCCTGCTGTTGTAGTACCGATGACTTTACCTGAACTATCAGTAATATTTACTGTGCTTCCTGCCTCTGCTGTTCCTGTAATTAAACGACCATTAGTCGAATGAACAAGCGGTTGATTGGGTGGAGTCACATCTCCATTTTTTTTATCACTGGATGAATCGTTATTGGCTATAGCAGCAATAGCACCTATACCTAAAGCACCACCAATCACCCAAGGTAGAATCTCAATATTTGCATCATGATATAAAAGTGGTTCTATATCATTGATAGAAATATAGTTTACAGTTTCTAAAACATCTTGTGTTTGATTTAATTCCAACAAAAATAATTTATTCTGGTCATCTTTTAAAACAATGTCATTATCTGAATGGCTAGCAAAAAAATTCTCAATTGAAATTTTCTCACCACTTTTTAACAGAATGACCAATGCATTTCCCACTCTTTCTGTTGATGCAATATCTTCTTTTTTCACATTAATAATAACAACTGAATTTTCAACCAACTTCACATCGGTTGAGCCCTTTAAGTCTAAAACCTGATGAGTTTCTTTAGAAACTATTTGAATATTTAACATAATTTTTTCCCTTTATAATTTCATTAAATGTTTTGAATTTCATGTTTTTATTTGCAACGTTTTTGAGAGCACTCTTAATTGAATTGAACTATTTTTTAGTATTTTATTATTGAAATATAAAACGCACTAAACAAAATAACTAATATAAAAAGTCACAACATATACTCATGTTTTTTAATGATTTTATAAAAAAAATTAATCAAAAATTAAATAAAATAATTTAAATCAATATTTTTCAACACCTTATTATTTATTGTTTTTATCAAATTTAATAATCTATTAAATTAAATAATCATCGTTATAAAATACATTTAATTTTTAATATTAAATAGAACACAATATTCAAAATTAATGCAAACCAAAACACATTAAATAAACAATCAAATTCAAATAATCTAAGAATGAAATGTTAAAAAATATAAGTTTACTTTTAACCAAACATCCATCTTTGTTATACCCACCATCTTGTCGTAAATACACAAGAGAATTTCGGCGCTTATATCTATAATTTTGTTGTTCTTAGGAAATGATGCTTTTAAAATAATTTCTTAGAAGTAGTGAAACTTTTTCAACTATGAAATGTTGATCATTGTTTAACTAATGCAAAAGCCTTTAGGCTAATATTTAAAATAAAATACTAAAATTTATACAAGATTAACCCATTTTAAATGCTTAGCATAAAAATGCTAAACTCTAACTTATTTCAATTCAGTGGATGATTCGCATGGAAATACGTGATCAAATTATTCTCGTTACGGGTGGTGCACGTGGCTTAGGTCTTGCCATTACTCATGCTTTAATACGAGAAGGTGCAAGGGTTGTTGTGAACTATTTCAATAGCGAAGAATCCGCACAACAACTTGCCAGAGAACATGCTGAACAAGTATTTATTTACAAGGCAGATGTGACTGACGAAGACCAAGTGAACTTGATGTTCAAAAAAGCTAAATTGCATTATGGGCATGCAATTACTTCAGTCATTAATAATGCACTTTTATCTTTTAAATTTGATGGAGACTTACGTCCTAAAGTCGAAGCGCTGAGTTGGCATAGCATGCAACAGCAATTAGATAGTGCTGTTAAAGCAGCTTTAAATACAACTCAAGCTGCCTTAGAAGATATGAAGAAAGATCATTTTGGTCGTATTATTAATATTGGAACAAACCTCGTACAAAATCCTGTGGTTCCATATCATGATTATACAGCAGCGAAAGCAGCACTTTTGGCTTTTACTCGAACAACATCACATGATCTTGGGCAGTATGGAATCAATGTCAATATGCTTTCAGGTGGTCTATTACGTAAGACTGATGCCAGTAGTGCAACACCAGATCAAGTCTTTGACTTAATTGCTGCATCGACACCATTACAAGAAGTCACAACCCCTGAGCAGTTTGCAGATGCAATATTGTTATTTTTATCGCCTTGGTCTAAAGCAGTGACAGGACAAAACCTCATCGTTGACGGTGGCTTAGTCAAAGGTTAATGATATAGCGAAGATTGAAGCAAATATAATAAATAGTTAAAACAAAAATGAGAGCCTTAAGGCTCTCATTTTTAGATCATTTTTGAAATACTGGGATTAAGCCAAACCTTTCTTTTTCAATACATCAAGCATTGTTGAACCGAGTTCAGCAGGACTACGCGTATATGCCATGCCTGCTTTTTCAAATGCAGCGAATTTCTCTTCAGCAGTACCTTTACCACCAGAGATAATCGCACCAGCATGTCCCATACGTTTACCCTTAGGCGCAGTAACACCAGCGATATAACCCACCACTGGTTTAGTGACATTTGACTGGATATACTCAGCAGCTTCTTCTTCCGCAGAACCACCAATCTCACCAATCATAATGATTGCTTCAGTTTGTGGATCTTCTTGGAAAAGTTTTAAGCAGTCAATTTGGTTCATACCCGGAATTGGGTCACCACCGATACCAATACAAGTCGACTGACCTAGACCAAGCTTGGTTGTTTGTGCAACTGCTTCATAAGTCAATGTACCAGAACGTGAAATAATCCCGATTTTACCTGGCTGATGGATATGACCTGGCATGATCCCGATCTTACATTCACCCGGTGTGATAATCCCTGGACAGTTAGGACCGATTAAACGAGCATTATTACCATAAGTTTCAAGGTAACGTTTTGCTTTAAGCATGTCTAAAGTCGGAACGCCCTCAGTGATCACAACGATCAATTCAATACCTGAATCAATCGCTTCAACGATTGAGTCCAATACAAATGGAGCTGGAACATAGATCGAGGTTGCATTAGCACCTGTCTCTTTTACTGCTTCACGCATCGTATTAAATACAGGCAAACCGATATGCGTTTGACCACCTTTACCTGGTGTTACACCACCAACAACTTTTGTGCCATATGCGATTGATTGCTCAGAATGGAATGTACCATTTTTACCCGTAAAGCCTTGTACCAATACTTTTGTGTCTTTATTTACTAATACGCTCATGATTGATACTCCTTACGCTTTCACTGCAGCAACAACTTTTTCTGCCGCATCGGCCAAACCGTTTGCAGAAATTAATTTTAAACCTGATTCATCAAGTAATTTTGCACCTAACTCTGCATTGTTCCCTTCTAAACGAACAACCACAGGCACAGTCACATTTACTTCTTGAACCGCTGCAATAATCGCTTCAGCAATCATGTCACAACGAACAATACCACCAAAGATATTGATCAATACACCTTGCACTGAACTATCTGAAAGAATGATTTTGAATGCTTCAATAACACGATCTTTCGTCGCACCGCCACCCACATCAAGGAAGTTAGCAGGCTGACCACCGTACAGTTTGATAATGTCCATGGTCGCCATCGCAAGACCTGCACCATTCACCATACAACCAATGTTACCTTCTAATGCAACATAGTTTAGATCAAATTCAGATGCTTTTAGCTCACGTTCATTTTCTTGAGATTTGTCGCGCATTGCAGCAATCTCAGGTAAACGATATAACGCATTTGAATCAATGCCAACTTTTGCATCTACACACAAAATTTCACCATTTTCACGAACTGAAAGTGGGTTAATTTCAAACAATGCAAAATCATTTTCAACAAATGCTTTATATGCACCCGTCATAATCGTTACAAACTGATTGATTTGTTTGTCTTTAAGACCCAATTGGAAGCCAACATCACGTGCTTGGAAAGGCAATAAACCTACCAATGGATCAACTTCAACTTTAATAATTTTTTCTGGTGTTTCTTCTGCAACTTTTTCAATTTCCACACCACCCTCAGTCGACGCCATAAAGGTCACTCGACGGCTAGAACGATCGACAACTGCACCGAGGTACAATTCACGCTCTACTGGGTATACATCTTCACAAACAAGAATACTATTTACAGGCTGACCATTTGCATCAGTTTGATAGGTGACTAATCGCGTACCTAATAAATTTTTTGCGTATTCAGCTGCTTCTTCTTTTGACTTAACAACTTTCACACCACCCGCTTTACCACGACCACCTGCATGAACTTGGGCTTTCATCACCGCGAATTTGCCACTAATCTGGTCAAATGCTGCTGATGCTTCTTCTGGAGTAGTGATTAAAATGCCTTCTTGAACTGGCATACCATATTTTTTCAACAGCGCTTTCGCTTGATACTCATGTAGATTCATCTTTTACCTTTTACTACTTTTCACATTGTTATGACACACCAATACCTAGACTTCCATCACAATAACTATTGGCATTTATTAAAAATTGTTGTTGTATTCTTAGATGATTATTCAATTAAAAACAACCATCAAAAGTAAAAAGAGCGGTCGAAACCGCTCTTTTTTGTTTTATTTACGTTTACGTTGGATGGCGTGAATCGCACGACCATCAACTGCAAGAGCAGCTTCGTGAACGACTTCTGAATATGTTGGGTGACCGAAAGTCATCAATTGTAAATCTTCTACAGAAGATACAAACTCAAGCGCAATCATACCTTGGTGTACGATGTCTGAAGCGCCAGGACCGATGATATGCATACCCAATAAACGATCTGTTTTAGCATCCGCAACGAATTTCACAAAACCTGCTGATTCATTTGCAGCTAAAGCACGACCATTCACAGCAAACGGGAATTGACCAGTTTTAACTTCGTGACCTTTTTCTTTAGCCTGTTCTTCAGTTAAACCCACCCAAGCCGCTTCAGGATGTGTATAGATCACAGAAATAATGGTGTCATAGTTTACTTGTGCAGCATGACCGTGCATACGCTCAACAGCCATTACACCTTCTTCCATTGCTTTATGTGCAAGCATTGGACCACGCACCAAGTCACCAATCGCATATACACCATCAACAGATGTTGCACACCAATCGTTTACTTCAACCAAACCACGCTCAGTCAATTTAATGCCTGAATCTTCAGCCAACAAACCTTCTGCATATGCTTTACGACCCACACAAACAATCAATTTGTCAAAAGTTTGAGTTTTGTCTTCACCAGCTTGGTTGTACTGTACAGTCACTTCACGACCGTTGATTTCAGTACCAGAAACTTTAGCGCCAATACGAATATCTAAACCTTGTTTCGTTAAAAGTTTTTGATAATCTTTTGCCAAAGCTTTGTCCGCCATTGGTAAAAATGTATCTAATGCTTCAAACACAACAACTTCAGAACCCAGACGACGCCATACTGAACCAAGTTCTAGACCAATTACACCAGCACCAATCACACCTAAACGCTTAGGTACTTCTTGGAATTCAAGTGCACCAGTAGAGTCAACAATTAAGTCTTCATCTACTTTTGCAACTGGAATATTTACAGGAACAGAACCAGTCGCAAGAATCACATATTTAGGCTCTAAAACTTGAACGTCACCACCTTCTAATGGTGTAAATTCAACTTTTTTACCCGCAAGTAATTTACCAGTACCTTGTAACCATTCGATGCCGTTTCCTTTAAGGAGCTGCGCAACACCGCCAGTTAAATTGTCAACAACTTTGTCTTTACGAGCAAGAAGCTTTTGAAGATCAAGTTGTACATTTTCAACTGAGATTCCGTGTACATCTAAGCCATGAAGTGTGTCTTCATAGTGATGTGAAGAATCTAATAATGCTTTAGAAGGAATACATCCCACGTTCAAGCAAGTACCACCTAAAGATGGCTTACCTTTGTGTACACGTTTTTCGATACACGCAACTTTAAAACCAAGTTGTGCAGCGCGAATTGCCGCTTCATAACCACCTGGTCCACCGCCGATTACAACAAGATCAAACTGTTGAGACATGCTTATCTCCAAGAACAAGCCTAGAGGATCGCCCTAAGCTTGTGATGTTATTCTAAAGAATTAAAGGTCAAGGATAAGTTTAGCTGGCTCTTCAAGTAACTCTTTAACCGTTACCAAGAAACCAACAGCTTCTTTACCATCAATCATACGATGGTCATAAGAAAGCGCTAAATACATCATTGGAAGAATTTCAACTTGACCATTCACTGCCATAGGACGCTCTTGGATCTTGTGCATACCTAAGATTGCAGTTTGTGGTTGGTTCAAAATAGGCGTTGAAAGTAATGAACCGAAAGTACCACCGTTGGTAATTGTGAACGTACCACCAGTCATTTCTTCGATAGACAATTTACCTTCACGTGCTTTAGCAGCATATGCACCAATACCAGATTCAACTTCAGCATAGTTCATGCGGTCAGTATCACGAAGAACTGGAACAACAAGACCACGATCAGAAGAAACCGCAACACCGATATCATAATAACCATGATAGATGATGTCATCGCCATCAATTGATGCATTTACAGCTGGATAACGTTTAAGCGCTTCAGTACAAGCTTTAACGAAGAATGACATAAAGCCTAGACGTGCACCATGACGTTTTTCGAAAGCATCTTTGTATTGCTTACGCATTTCCATGATTGGCTTCATGTTCACTTCGTTAAACGTAGTCAACATTGCAGTTTGCTGAGTTGCAGCAAGAAGGCGCTCAGCAACACGTTTACGTAAACGCGTCATTGGAACACGTTTCTCGATACGCTCACCTACAGCAACACTCAATGGGGTTGCAGGAGCAGCAGCTGGTTTAGTTTGATGATTGGCAACATCTTCTTTGGTGATGCGACCACCACGACCAGTACCATCAACATCTGCAGCAGCAATACCTGTTTCAGTAAGTGCTTTACGTACTGCAGGTGCTTGATCTTGGACTTGAGCACGCTCAACAACAGGTGCATTACCTGCTTGAGTTTGTGCAGCAGCTTGCTCAACTTTCTCTTCAGATTGAACTGCTTGAGTTTGAGCTGCACCAGAAACTGCACCTTCTTCAAATGTTGCGATTACTTCAGCAGAAAGAACTGTATCACCTTCATTTTTGATGATTGCAGAAATAGAACCATCAGCAGGAGCAACAACTTCTAAAACAACTTTATCCGTTTCAATATCACAGATCACTTCATCACGTGATACTGCTTCACCTGGTTGTTTGTGCCAAGTTGCGATTGTTCCGTCAGCAACTGACTCTGGGAACACAGGTGCTTTAATTTCGGTTGCCATTATTTAGATTCTCCTGATTGATCAGCCACGATCGCTAAAGCGTCATTTACGAGCTGAGCTTGTTGTTTTGCATGCAAATATGGTGAGCCACATGCAGGTGCAGCTGAAGCTTCGCGTCCTGCATAGCTAATTTGAACTTGTAGACCAGATTTCATTACACCTTCATATAAACGAGGAGCAATGAACAACCATGCGCCTTGGTTTTTCGGTTCTTCTTGACACCAAACGAGTTCTTTCACGTTTGGATATGTCGCAAGAACTTCTGCAAGACGTTTTTCTGGGTACGGATATAACTGTTCAACACGTACAACTGCAATGTTCAAATTTTCTTCACGACGTTTTTCAAGTAAGTCGTAATAAACTTTACCACCACAAAGTACAACACGTGTTACATCTTGTTTGTTGATTTGATCCACTTCATCAATCACAGTCTGGAACGTACCAGTTGCAAGCTCATCTAAAGTAGATGTTGCAAGTTTGTGACGAAGCAATGATTTAGGCGAAGTCACAATCAGCGGTTTACGGATTGGACGTACCGCTTGACGACGCATTGCATGGAAAATCTGTGCAGGTGTTGTTGGTGTAATCACTTGCATGTTTTCTTCGGCACATAACTGTAAGAAACGTTCAAGACGTGCAGATGAATGCTCTGGACCTTGACCTTCGAAACCATGTGGAAGAAGAAGTGTTAAACCACAAACACGCTCCCATTTGGTTTCACCAGATGAGATAAATTGGTCAATTACCACTTGCGCACAGTTTGCAAAGTCACCGAACTGAGCTTCCCAAATCACTAAGCTTTTTGGCAATGTTGTTGCATAACCATATTCGAATGCAAGAACCGCCATTTCAGACAATAAAGAGTCATAAATTGCAGTACGTGGTTGATTTTCTTTGATATGACAAAGTGGGATGTAAACAGAACCATCAACTTGGTTATGTAGTTTTGCATGTCGGTGTGAGAATGTACCACGACCAACGTCTTCACCTGTCAAACGAACCAAATAACCATCATCAAGAATAGAAGCATACGCTAGAGTTTCTGCTGCACCCCAGTTGAGTGGCATTTCACCTGTTTGCATTTTAAAGCGATCATCAATCACTTTTGAAACTTGGCGTTGCATCACGAAGCCTTCTGGAAGCTCACGCATTTTTGTACCAAGTTCTTTTAAACGCTCAATCGGGAATGTTGTATCCCAATCATCGGTATAGTCATGACCAAGGTATGGTGTCCAATCAACAAACATTTTTTTGTTTGGCTCAAGCACCAATGCATTTGCAACGTGATTTCCTGCTTCAAGATCTTCACGGTATTTTTCAACCATCGCATCAGCAGATGCACGGTCTAATACTTTTTCTTGTACCAATTGGTCAGCATAAAGCGTACGGGTCGTCGGCTTTTTGCTAATAACTTGATACATCATCGGTTGAGTTGCTGCTGGCTCATCTGCTTCGTTGTGTCCACGACGACGGTAACAGAACATGTCAATCACAACATCTTTACGGAATGTATGACGGAAATCATGTGCCAATTGAGAAACAAACAATACTGCTTCAGGATCATCACCATTGACATGGAAGATCGGTGCCTGAATCATTTTAGCGATATCAGTACAGTATTCTGTTGAACGTGCATCACGTGGATCAGAGGTTGTGAAACCCACTTGGTTGTTCACTACAATGTGAACTGTACCACCTACGGTATAACCACGAGTTTGCGACATTTGGAAGGTTTCTTGGTTGACACCTTGACCTGCAAATGCAGCATCACCGTGAACAATCACTGGCAATACGTCATCACCACCAATGTCTTTACGACGGACTTGGCGAGCACGTACAGAACCTTCAACAACAGGTCCAACGATTTCTAAATGTGATGGGTTAAATGCCAAAGCCAAGTGAACTTCGCCACCGGGTGTCATTACATTTGAAGAGAAACCTTGATGGTATTTTACGTCGCCTGAACCTTTTTTATTCAGTGCTTTACCTTCAAACTCACCAAATAAATCAGCAGGGTTTTTACCCATGATATTGACAAGTAGGTTTAAACGACCACGGTGAGGCATACCGATAACGACTTCTTTACAACCTACAGAACCTGCACGTTGAATCAGTTCGTTCACCATAGGAATGAAAGATTCACCACCTTCGACACCGAAACGCTTAGCACCAACATATTTATTGCCAAGGAATTTTTCTAAACCTTCAGCTGCTGTTAAGCGTTCAAGTACATGTTTCTTTTGATCTGCTGAAAAGCCAAATTGACCACGCGCACTTTCAAGGCGTTGTTGAATCCAACGTTTTTCTTTTGTGTCAACGATGTGCATATATTCTACACCAATAGAAGCACAATACGTCGCTTCCATTGCGTTAACCATTTCACCTAAAGTGGCTTCAGTTTTACCAATCGCCAAGTTACCCGCATTGAAAACCGTATCTAAATCAGACTTGGTTAAACCATGGGCAGCAAGGTCTAAATCAGGCACGTCTTCGCGTTTAGCCAAACCAAGTGGATCAAGTTTTGCTTTTTGATGACCACGGTTACGATATGCTGCAATCAGTTGCAATACACCGATTTGACGACGTTCATGCTCAGTACTTACTTCGCTTTGAACCACTGGCTGAACACGACTTGAATTACGACCTAATAATAAGAATTGCTCACGAATATTTCCGTGTGGTTGGTCGCCTTTAGGGAATTTATCGAAATATTGACGCCAATCCTCACCTACTGAGGTTGGAGAAGAAAGGTACTGTTCGTAAAGCTCTTCAATATACGCTGCGCTGTCAGCGGAAAGTTCAGTATCAAGACGCAATGCGTCAGCAACTTCTTGCATTTGTGGACCCATTTCCTATTGCAAAAACATTAGAGGGTGCTTTTTAAGCACTCCCATGATTGATAATGCCAAATCGGTAAATTGACATTCACCCATCAGGTACTAATGACCATGGGGCGTTATAAACATTAGCTTATTACTAATGCATACAATGAATCATAACGCCTTCATTGGCATCATCACTCACTTATATACTCAACCGAGGCTGAGCAATTTTTTGCAAATCGACTTAGAAAAAACAAAAGACTTTTTGCTTTTTCTAAAGCGGTTCTAAACGGCATCTATAAAAAAGATTTATAAACCGATCTGAGTCACACTTATGTTGAAAAAATGTACCAAAAACAAAGTCACTTTTTCACATATAGTGGTTTGTTAAATCGTAACATGATCTGCCACTTCAATTGATTTTTTTGACACATACCATCTATAAATTAGCGAAATACATACAAGAAATAATCAATTATTATCCCTCCATTTATATCGGGTCAGTTGTTCTGTTTTCAACGCTTTTATCGCAAATCATCACAATAAAAAACAACATTCTCTTTTCCTGCTCTCTCCTCAATGAATTTGCATAAAAAAAAGAGCGCACATCTAGGATGTGCGCTCTTTATTGACGTCGTATTAACCTGCTTGGTCAAGCAACATGCTACGGATATGACCGATTGCTTTTGTTGGGTTTAAACCTTTAGGGCATACAGATACGCAGTTCATGATTCCTTTACAACGGAACAATGAGAATGGGTCATCAAGACGTGATAAACGGTCTTGAGTCGCTGTATCACGAGAGTCAATGATAAAGCGATATGCATTCAACAATGCTGAAGGACCCAAGAATTTATCCGGGTTCCACCAGAATGATGGGCATGAAGTTGAACAACATGCACAAAGAATACATTCATACAAACCATTTAAGTGTTCACGCTCTTCTGGAGATTGTAAACGCTCTTTAGGTGGCGCAGGTTGATTATTGATCAGGAATGGCTGAATTTTGTCATACTGATCGTAGAACTGATTCATATCCACAACTAAATCTTTAACCACTGGCAAACCAGGTAATGGACGAATGACGATTTTTTCAGGTAAATCGTTCAAGTTCCATAAGCAAGCAAGACCGTTTTTACCATTGATGTTCACACCATCAGAACCGCAAATACCTTCGCGGCAAGAACGACGGAATGTCAATGATTCGTCTTGTACTTTCAATGCTAGAAGTGCATCAAGCAACATACGATGCTTATCTGTCAACTCTAGTTTAAAAGTTTGCATATACGGCGCTTTATCCTTATCAGGATCATAGCGGTAGATTTCGAACGTACGAGTACCTCTACTCATCTTATCTCTCCCGATTAGAATGTACGTGGTTTAGGTTCAATTGGGTCTACAGACAATGGGCTGTAACGTACAGGTTTGTATTCAAGATGATTATCTGCTGAATACCATAACGTATGTTTCATCCACTCATCATCACGGCGACCATATGAATAGTGCTCATCATCAGCAGGCAATTCATAATCCACAACTGTGTGTGCACCACGACATTCTTTACGCGCAGCAGCAGAAATCAAGGTTGCTTTTGCGACTTCATATAAGTTTTCAACTTCTAAAGCTTCAATACGTGCTGTATTAAATACTTTTGATTTGTCTTTCAAATGAATGTTACGTACACGTGGTTCAATCGCAAGGATTTGTTTAACACCCTCATCAAGCAATGCTTGAGTACGGAATACACCTGCGTGGTCTTGAACGATGTCACGAATCGCATCTGCAACTTCTTGGGCATTTTCACCAGAAGTTGAATCATCTAAATGACGAATACGCTTCAAAGTGTTTTCAAGCACATCATTTGGAAGTGGTTGATAATCATCACCGTGGTGTTTTGTCACATAATCAATGATGTGCTCACCAGCAGCTTTACCGAATACAACCAAGTCAAGAAGTGAGTTAGTACCCAAACGGTTTGCACCATGTACAGATACACATGAACATTCACCAATTGCATAGAACCCTTTTACAGGTACTGTGTAATTCATTGTGCCATTGGTTGTATATTCATTGGCTGCTTTATCAAATCCAGCATAGAAGCCTGGTTCATTTTTAGCTGCTTCAGGAATAACCACTTGACCATGAATATTTGTTGGAATACCACCCATTTGATAATGGATTGTTGGTACCACTGGAATAGGCTCTTTGGTAATATCCACGTTGGCAAATTTCTTACCAATTTCGAATACTGAAGGTAAACGTTTCATGATCGTGTCCGCACCTAAGTGCGTCATATCAAGAAGAATATAGTCACCTTTAGGACCACAACCACGACCTTCTTTGATTTCTTGGTCCATTGAACGTGATACGAAGTCACGTGGTGCCAAGTCTTTCAAAGTTGGTGCATAACGCTCCATGAACGGTTCGCCGTCTTTGTTACGAAGGATTGCACCTTCACCACGACAACCTTCAGTCAACAATACACCCGCACCAGCAACACCCGTTGGGTGGAATTGCCAGAATTCCATATCTTGTAATGGAATACCAGCACGTGCAGCCATACCTAGACCATCACCCGTATTAATATAAGCATTGGTAGATGCACGGTAAACACGACCAGCACCACCCGTAGCGAATAAAGTTGCTTTTGCTTGGAATACTGCAATCTTGCCTGTTTCTTGGTCAATTGCAGTTACACCGAGTACATCACCTGCTTCGTTACGAATTAAATCCAATGCGATCCACTCAACAAAGAATTGAGTACCCATTTTCACATTGCTTTGATACAGCGTATGAAGAAGCGCATGACCTGTACGGTCAGCAGCAGCACATGCACGAGGAACTGGTTTTTCACCATAGTTCGCAGAGTGACCACCAAACGGACGTTGATAAATTGTGCCGTCAGCGTTACGGTCAAATGGCATACCCAAGTGTTCAAGTTCATAAACAACTTTAGGTGCTTCACGACACATGAACTCGATTGCATCTTGGTCACCTAACCAGTCAGAACCTTTTACTGTGTCATAAAAGTGATAGTGCCAGTTATCATCTTGCATATTACCAAGTGATGCACCGATACCACCTTGTGCCGCAACAGTATGAGAACGTGTTGGGAATACTTTAGTTAGCACTGCAACTTTCAAACCTGCTTGAGCAAGTTGATACGAAGCACGCATACCTGAACCACCACCACCAACGATGACTGCATCGAAGAACTGGCTTGGAATATTTGAATAATCTTCTTTAGGGGTTAAAGCGCCCATGACATCTTCCTATCAATTCGCCCAAAAAATCTGGATTGCCCAGATCGCATATGCAATTACAGCAATAATCACTGCTGAAGTTAACACGATGCGTAAACCTGAAGCTGAAGGCCCCATTTGACGAGTAGTCACATAGTCAGTGAATACTTGCCACATGCCAATCCAAGCATGCGCAACAAGAGATAAGACTGCCAATAAAGATAAAATCTTCATTGGAAGTGTCATCATAAAGCCGAACCATTGCTCATAGTTAAATCCGCCATTGCACAGAATCCAACCTAATACCACAACAGTATAAACAGCTAGAACAACAGCACTTACGCGTTGGATATACCAATCACGAGAACCTGACCCCGTTAAACCTGTAGCACTTTTCATTAGAGAACAATCCATACGAATGATGCGATAATTGCTATCACAGCCAAGATTAATGCAATAGTTGCTGCTACGCGACCACTTTGCAACTCTTCAGCAAAACCTAAGTCAGCAAGTAGATGCTTAATACCCATAATGAAATGGAATAATAAACCAGCGACAAATACCCATACGATGAAGCGTACAACGAAGCCACCAAAGATTGCTTGAACTTGAGCAAAACCTTCAGGCGAAGACAAAGACTTGTCTAAAAGCCACAAAAGTACCGGTACGAGTAAAAATACGATGACACCTGAAAGACGGTGTAGAATTGATGCAATAGCCACAGGGGATTTTAAGTTTACATCTAAAACTTGACCCATGGACAAATTGACAGGTCTGTTGCTTTTCACAGCGGGCATCCTGTAAGTAAAAACTCCATCCGGAGTTTGTTGGAATTAATTCGAAGGAAAGCTAGCATTGTCAGACAAGTTAAATTGTCTGAACTTTAAACGACACTGAATTATAAAACGTGAACAGTCAAATTACAAACTGTCGAAATTGGCTTTTTCTTTAAAAAACACTCAAATAAGAATCATTTACATTCATTTGTAAGCTTATATCAATATTTTAAATCAAGCATTTAGCGCTATCTCTTTATTTTTTATGATTTTTAAACATAATACTTTTCGACATCATAATGGTGGATATTATTTTCATAAATTTAGACTAAAGCACAACAATACGGACAAAAGCGTCCTCTCCTACCATTATCCTAGAATTTTAAATTCTGTATTCAATTTAACCCTATACAGATACCCATTATGTCGCTTCTAAATATCGCTTTATTTTCATTTTTAATGGTCATTATTTTATTCTGTGATTTAATTTAAAGCTTTACAATAAGAAAGAACGACTTAGTTTGTGAATAATTCAATTTTGACTGCTCAATATTGCGCACATTTGCTTGTTTTAACAACATGCAAAACCTGATTTAACGGTTGTTTTGGGTGTTTTTTGTACCAAAAACTAGATAGCAAAAACTATTTTTTAATCAATTAAGCACTAAAATGAAAATAAATATTTCATCATTTCATTTGGATGCTTTTCATACTGCCATTACATTAAAAGCTATGTAAGTCGTGAAATTTAGAAGTTTTTAAAACATGGAATCTAAGGAATTTGGCTTACAAAAACATCAAAATATTGGTCTAAAATGCCATTTCCTGTCTAGCAATCCTAATTATTTTTCTGCACCTAACTCTGAATTTACCTTATTATACTGACCGACTCTGAAATTTGATGCTCAATCTAACTGGTTAAAGTTGGACTAACTGTAGATGAAAACATGACTTTTTCATCCATAAGTATAATTGACAAAATTTCAGTACTCACTAAGCTAAATAGCAATTTTTGATCCGTCTGACTTGTGCATTACAAGATGACTAAGCAAGTTAGATAAAATATCCACCAGGACAGGAGATCTATTGAATGTCTGCAGCAACTGGCAAGAAAGCCGTTCTAGAGCTTGATGGCAAAAAAATTGAATTACCAATTTACAGCGGCACATTGGGCCCAGATGTAATCGACGTTAAGGATGTGTTGGCTTCAGGTCACTTTACTTTTGATCCTGGTTTTATGGCGACAGCTTCTTGCGAGTCTAAAATCACTTTCATCGATGGTGATAAAGGCGTTCTTTTACACCGTGGCTATCCTATTGCTCAACTTGCGACTCAAGCTTCTTACTTAGAAACTTGCTATTTATTGTTAAGCGGTGAGCTTCCAACTGCTGAACAAAAATCAGACTTCGAAAACAAAGTCCGCAACCACACTATGGTTCATGACCAAGTAAGCCGTTTCTTCAATGGTTTCCGTCGTGATGCTCATCCAATGGCTGTGATGTGTGGTGTGGTAGGTGCGTTATCTGCGTTCTATCACAATGGTTTTGACGTTGAAAACGTAGATCACCGTGAAATCACTGCAGTTCGTTTAGTTGCTAAAATTCCTACTTTAGCTGCTTGGACTTACAAATATACTATCGGTCAACCGTTCGTATATCCACGTAACGATTTAAGCTATGCTGAAAACTTCTTATACATGATGTTTGCTACTCCAGCAGATCGTGACTATAAAGTTAACCCTATTCTTGCTAAAGCAATGGACCGTATCTTTACGCTTCATGCTGACCATGAACAAAATGCCTCTACGTCTACAGTACGTTTAGCTGGTTCTACTGGTGCTAACCCTTACGCTTGTATTGCTGCAGGTATTGCTGCGCTTTGGGGACCTGCTCACGGTGGTGCAAACGAAGCCGTTCTTAAGATGCTTGATGAAATTGGCACTGTAGAAAACGTTGCGCCGTTCATGGAAAAAGTTAAAACTAAAGAAGTTAAACTTATGGGCTTCGGTCACCGAGTTTATAAAAACTTCGATCCACGTGCGAAAGTTATGAAAGAGACTTGTGACGAAGTGTTAAGTGCACTTGGTATCAATGATCCACAACTTGCGCTTGCAATGGAACTTGAACGTATTGCGTTAAGCGACCCGTACTTCATTGAACGTAAACTTTACCCGAACGTAGACTTCTACTCAGGTATCATCCTTAAAGCGATTGGTATCCCAACAGAAATGTTTACTGTAATCTTTGCGCTTGCACGTACTGTGGGTTGGATCAGCCACTGGTTAGAAATGCACAGCGGACCTTACAAGATCGGTCGTCCTCGTCAGCTTTATACTGGCGAAACTCAACGCGATATCAAACGTTAATTCGTTACGCGTTCAGATCGAACAAGAGACCACCCTTTGGGGTGGTTTTTTATTACATATTCATACCAGCTGGCACAATCTATTTATTTTAAAATTCTTTTAAAAATCAAAATATAACAATATTAATAATAAGTATTGAAAGCTCAAATTCATATGTTCTCGATAAAGCTTACAAATCACTACTTTATAAAACACCCACAAATAACTTTATTTTATATATTGTTTAAAAATTTTTAATCATACATTTTCAAAGGAATTGAAGATGCCTCAACATTTATCCAAACAAGTGCACGACCCAGACCAAGCTTTTTTTGGTCACCCTAAACCATTAAAAGGTTTATTTTTTACCGAGCTTTGGGAACGTTTTTCCTATTATGGTATTCGCCCTCTATTAATCCTCTATATGGCGGCTTTAGTTGCTGATGGCGGTCTCGGTTTAGATCGTCCAACAGCATCAGCAATTGTCGGCTTATTTGCAGGCAGTATGTATTTAATGACCGTATTGGGTGGATGGGTTGCTGACAATTATCTCGGTCAAGAGCGCGCTGTGTGGTATGGCTCACTGATCATCGCACTCGGACATTTATCCATTGCATTGGCAGCCTTATTTGGACATTTCTTTTTTTATTTTGGTTTAGTTTTGATTGTGATCGGTTCTGGTTTATTTAAAACCTGTATTTCCGTCATTGTTGGCACTTTATATCAGGCTCAAGATTCACGGCGTGATGCAGGATTTTCCATTTTTTATATGGGAATTAATCTAGGTTCATTGACTGCCCCACTATTGACTGGTTTATTGGTAAAAGAACATGGTTGGCACTGGGGATTCGGCATCGGTGGGGTTGGAATGTTAATCGCCTTACTTATTTTTAAGTTAATCACTGTGCCTCAATTAAAACAATTTAATCATGTGCGTGGCAATGAAAATAACTGGGCTCGTCCTGTACATTACAATCCTAAAGCACCCCAAATGATCATAGGATTTCTTGCAGTTGTTGGTCTGATTATCGCTCTAGTTTCTCTTGGCATAATCAACATCAATCCAATTCAGATCGCCACATATTTCACAATCACAATTTGTATTTGTATTGCCTTATATTTCTGCTATCTATTGCTCTTTGCAGGTTTGAATAATACCGAGAAAAAACAAATCATCATCTGTTTTATTTTACTTATCACTGCTGCACTGTTCTGGTCAGCATTTGAACAAAAACCAACATCTTTTAATCTTTTCGCCCAAGACTTTACAGACCGCCAATTCTTTGGCTTTGAAATACCCGCCGTTTGGTTTCAATCGATTAACCCACTTTTCATTATTATTTTCGCACCGATCCTGGCATGGCTTTGGGTTAAATTGGGCAAACAAAATCGTGACCCTAGCTATATCACCAAATTCATTATTGCTTTACTCCTCGCTGCGGGTGGTTTCCTCGTGATGAGCATTGCCAGTTACTTGATCACCCAAAATGGTGGAACTGTTTCTGCATTGTGGATCGCATCAAGCCTCCTGCTTTTAACGCTAGGTGAATTATGCTTAAGCCCTGTTGGGCTCTCAACAATGACCAAACTTGCTCCAACCATCATTCGTGGACAAGTGATGGGACTTTGGTTTACAGCATCTGCTTTAGGGAATTTGATGGCAGGTTTAATCGGTGGTCATGTTTCTATCAATGAAGTTGAGCAATTACCCCTCCTATTTATGCGATGTGTCATCGCTTTACTTCTAGGCGCACTCGTTCTATGGTTAATGAAAAAACCGATTCGTAAATTACTCAATCAATCATCGACTCCCTCTCAAAAATCTCTTGATATGCAATTGGAAAAAGTATGAACGCTTTATCACCTGCCAACAAATTAGAAAACCTTCGTACAATTATGAAGAAATATCAGCAGGATGCTTTTATCGCCATGAGTGCAGATCCACATATGTCAGAGTATCTACCTGATTATTGGAAAATACGCCAATGGCTAACAGGCTTTACAGGTTCAGTTGGCACAATTGTCGTCACTCAAAACTTTGCAGGTTTATGGGTAGATGGTCGATATTGGGTACAAGCCGAACAGCAACTGGAAAATACAGGTTACGTTTTACAAAAGCAGACACCTGATCCTGCTTCAACACATTTGTCTTGGCTTTCACAACATTTAGCCAAAGATGCAAAAATTTGTGTCAATGGAAATACCATTTCAACTCAACAATATAGCGCATTATCAGCGCTTGCAATTGAACACAATTTCTTTATCCAAACAGACTTCGATTTAATTGATGAAATTTGGACTGAACGCCCAGCACTGCCCCTACAACCCATTTGGCAAATGGCAGATGATTTTAATACGCAAACACGCTTAGAAAAAATAAAAGCGATCCGTCACAAACTTATTCAGAAAAAAGCAACGGGGCATTTTATTTCTGCACTCGATGATATTGCTTGGATTTTAAATTGCAGAGGCAGTGATGTTGAATATAATCCCGTGTTCTTAGCACACTTATATATAGATCATTCTCGAACTGTGCTTTTCATTGATGATGCAAAACTTTCGACTGAAATGCAGCGAAGATTTGCTTTGGATAACATCGAAACCTTACCTTATAACGCAAGCATCGAGTTTTTGGTCGAACTTAAACAACAAAATATTTTAATTGATCCAGCAAAAACATCGATTGCTCATACACAAGCGATTGAACACCATAATCACTTGATTCTAGATATCAATCCCAGCACATTATTTAAATCCCAGAAACACCCTTCAGAAATTCAGCATGTGCGCAATGCCATGATCAAAGATGGGGTTGCTTTGTGCCATTTTTTTCAATGGTTAGATACAGCGCTAACAAATAATGAATCCATCAATGAATTGACGATCGATGAGATGATCACTGGTTTCCGCGCCAAGCAAAAGGACTTTCTAGGACTAAGTTTTTCAACGATTGCAGGTTTTAATGCCAATGGGGCGCTACCCCATTATCGAGCAACTGAAGAAAGTTTCAGTGAAATCACGGGTGACGGCTTGTTACTGATTGATTCAGGTGCGCAGTATGCAGATGGTACGACAGATATCACCCGAGTTGTCCCTATCGGAAACACAAGTATTGAACAAAAACGTGATTATACGCTGGTATTGAAATGTCATATTGCGCTTGCTCAAACTGTCTTCCCAGAAGGCATTGAATCACCTCTTTTAGATTCGATCACACGTCAAACCCTGTGGAAATATGGTTTGGATTATCGTCATGGTACAGGTCACGGTGTAGGCTATGCATTGAATGTTCATGAAGGACCTCAAGTCATCTCTTATTATGCGCCAGCGACATCTTTTACCAAGATGCGTGAAGGCATGATTAGCTCTAATGAGCCAGGCTTATACCATCAAGAAAAGTATGGGATTCGAATTGAAAATCTTGTCGTCAACAAAATTAAGCATTTTGATGATACGACTTATGGTCAGTTCTTAGAATTCGAAACACTCACACTGTGCCCGATTAACCGAAGCTGTATTATTTTAGAGTTGTTAAATGATGATGAAAAAGCATGGCTGAACCAATACCATCAAATAGTCAGAGAACGATTAGCGCCCCACTTAGAAGGTGATGTTTTAAACTGGCTAAATGAAAATACCCAAGCAATTTAACTCCCATATCAATCAAAAAAGCGCAGAACCTTTTGACTGTGCGCTTTTTTGAAAAGCTATATGCCATTGATGCGTATAATAAATATAAAATCCCGTACTTTATTGCATAGTGAGTTTATGAAAAACACATACAATAAAATATCGTTTATCTTCAATAATAAAATTAACCATCGAATATATTGGGTGATGATATGAGTGTTGTGACCACCCTGCCTTATGTTTAAAGTTTAATGACTTTGCACAGATGATGCTTCATTTCTTCAGAGATGGAAAAAGTGAATCTGATCTGATCGAATCACCGAGCACTGCAATCAACAAGAGCACTTATAGTACGATTTTGATTCTTTCCGTTTGGGTTGTGACTTTTGCATTTTTACATGCATTGGATGATTGAATAGTTTTAATCACTTCATTGCGACTGGGTAAAATCTTTAAACTTGAAACAATTTCCCCACCCGTTTTACAATCTTCCTCACCCAACTTCTCACTAAAACGCCCCGGATGACTCGAAGATTCAGCAGTTGCAATAATTTTAGCTTTCCACCCATCAAAATAGACTAAATCAGTTGTCTGGGAAACTTGCCCCTGCCCCGAGCCTGCAGACTCTATTTCAACCAAATCGATTGGTTTTGCTCGATATTGCACCGTATGTACTGTGAAATCATTGGCTTGACCACCGAACTCAAGTATTCGAGATTGTTTTAACTTTGGGCGCGTCAATATATAGCCTCCCCAAAAATTTCGTCCTGCATTTTCAAATGTTACACCAGAGAGATAAGCCAGCTCTCCAGACAACAAATGAACCTCTTTCATATAATCAATCATGATCGCTTTGGCGGGTGTCGCTTGAGAATCGTTTAGGTTCGTTATACTGTTGATCACTGCTTGATCTGTAGGAGTTGCTGCAAAACTCAGGGCAGATGCACTTAGAACAAAAACCATAGTACTCAATCGAACTGAAGAATAGTAAAGCATAAAATAAACGCTCAAATTTTGTGATGGATTGTGTGCTTAACGTCCCCATTCCATTTTAGCCATGTATGGACGTATTTTTTTAATTCGTTGAATATTGGTTTTTTCAATCTGAGTTAATTGGTTTTCTACATTGGTACTACATGGCATATACCAGTTTTGATCAGCAAATTGATTGGCAATTTCACGATTTGCAAATGAATAACCATGTCGTGCATAAATTTCATTACGCATCCAATCCAGTTCTTCTGCGGGAATTTGTATATCTTGATCTTTCAATAAACGTTGAGAAGCAACAGGATAATCACCCACATCTTTTTGATAACGGCATTGTTGCGGTTTTAAGTCAAAATATTTAGGTTTTACTTTTGCTGTTGTAGACTCCCAACTCGACTCCAACAGATTAGGTTGACTATGACTTACCACAAAAGTAAATACTCCACTGCTTGAAGGTGCACCGCTTTCAGTTGCGGTAATTTTATAGCCTTGAGCTGTGTTCTGTACCTTACCTGTGAAGTTCTGTTTGTTCTTACCCAAAATACTGTAACCTTTGACCTGATTTCGATCTATCGATTGGATAAAAACACCGATTTTTTGTTCATCATATTTTCCAGACCAAGATTTCTGTAATTGTTGAATATCCAGTGCATAGCCACTTTGAGTAAAAATTGCGGAAAGCCCGATACATGTTATTAATCGCTTATTCATTGTTATTCCTATTTGTTATGACGATGAGTGATACATATTCATGGTAATTTTAAAACAAATTATCGTATTTGTGGCGCAACATAATGCAAAAAAATCAAATTCAATCCAAATATAAACACTGTGTTTGGATATATCTTTGATTATAATTTACTGAACCCGTTTTATTACATAACAGTATGGCAAAAATAAAAAACAATCTGCCCACGATAAGTTTAGGTATAGTTTCTCTCTTGGTCTATGCCTATTTGTGTTACCTCATGGTCGCAATATGTTTGCAATATTTTCCTTGGAACACAGAACAGCATTTTTTATTGCTTAAGCAAGATGTAGTCAATACTCGACCTTGGCAGACGGCTTTTAAAATCCATGTGATCAGCAGTAGCTTTGTACTCATCGCTGGATTTACACAGTTTTTCCGTGTCTTTCGCACGCGTTTTCCCCGAATTCATCGTTGGAGTGGTTGGCTATATCTGATCACCATTTTAGGGTTTTCTTTACCCAGTGGTTTAATTCTAGCTTTTTCAGCAGCTGGAGGGTTATCTACCCAAATCAGCTTTGTCTTATTAAGTTCACTCTGGGCAATTACCACCCTATCCGCGTTGTACTTTTTATTGAAAAAACGTTGGATTTTACATCGTGACTGGATGATTCGGAGCTTCGCTCTCAGCCTTTCTGCATTAAGTTTAAGAACATGGAAAATGGGACTTTACACTTTACAGCCCTATTTTGATTGGCTGACACCTGTGCATATCTATCAATTGGAGTCTTGGTTAGGTTGGGTGGTTAATTTAATTGTCGCAGAGATCATTATTCTCAAATTGCATTTATACAAGACAGAAAAGCCCTAAATAAATTTAGGGCTTTCGAATCACCTTCTACAATTTAGTGAACGTTTTAATCTTTTCGCGTCACCGTGTAATGATTTAAATCCAGTTGTTTTAACTGATTACGAAGCTCTTGCAATGACCAAGGCCATGCCGCAAAATTTCGTCCATTTTCATCCAGATAATAAGACTTACAGCCACCTGCATTGAATACCGTTGTTTTTAGATGCTTTTGTAGACGTCGATTATGTTGGGTAATCACATCCCCCTTAATTTCAAAACGGGTGAACTTCTGATCACGCATTTTTAGTAAACCATCAACAATATAGCCGACTTGCGCTTCCGCAATACCAATAAATGAATCATAGACCAGAATATTTGGACCCAAGACCAAGAATGCATTGGGAACATGTTCAATGCTTGCACCTAAATACGCTTCTGGAGAACTGTTTTTCCATCGCTCTGCAAGGACTTGACCATTGGCATCATAAACACGTTTACCAATCGGCGGATGAGAAACTTCAAAACCTGTTCCCCAAATGATCACATCAACTTCATGACGCTCACCATTGGCTGCAATCACCGTATTACCGTCTATTTCCACCAAACCATGAGGAACAAGGTCAACATTGTCTTGTTGTAAGGCTGGATAATAATTGTTCGCAAACAATAAACGCTTACATCCAATGGTAAAGTTAGGGGTCACGTCTTTACGCAGTTTTTCATCTTTAATTTGTAATTTGAGTAATTGCTTACTTAAAAAATTGACAGGTTCGAGTACTTTCGGATTGCGTAACCCAAAGTTAATCCCATTTAAAATCTGAGCAATACTGTTGCGCCAAGTTTGTTGAATGACTGGAAACTTAGAAATAATCCCTTTCGCAGTTTCATTCAATTCCATGTCAGCCTTAGGAAGTACCCATGGTGCTGTGCGCTGGAACACAATCAATTGTTTCGCTAAAGGTTGAACTTGTGGAATAAATTGAATTGCTGAAGCGCCCGTACCAATGACAGCCACACGTTTACCTGTTAAATCATAATCATGATTCCAACGTGCAGAGTGAAACATTTCTCCCTTGAATGTTTCAATACCTTTTAATTTAGGCATCGAAGGTTCAGTAATTGGACCTGTAGTAAAAATCACTGTTTTTGCTTGGTAAGCGCCTTTAGATGTTTCTAAGTGCCAAATATGTTGTACTTCATCCCATTTGGCACTGATCAATTCATTATTAAATTCAATTTTCTCACCAAGGTCGTATTTTTCCACCACCTCTTCTAAATAACTTAATATTTCAGGCTGTTTGGCAAACAGATGACTCCATTTATGACTAGGAGAGAATGAAAAAGAATAAAGCGCAGATGGCACATCACAACCGCAACCTGGATAATTGTTATCACGCCACGTACCACCAACACGGTTGGCTTTTTCTAGTACAACATAGTCATGATAGCCCACTTGATTCATTTGATAAGCCGCAGCAATTCCAGAAATACCTGCCCCGACCACAATAGTATCGTAGGTATGAACGGGCTGTTTTTTCTGAGCACTGGTTACTTTTTTATCAGCAGTCTGTTCAGCGCTCTCTGGTTTCACTGTTGTTTGAGTTGTAGCTTTTTGTTGAGTCGACTTTACCGCAGCTTTAGCCGTTTTTTGAATCTCCGCTTTAGCAGCGCCAACTTTCGCAGCAGTGGATTTCGCAGGCTTGGATACGGTTTTTACTTCCAATGCTTTGTCTTCTAAATTTGCAGATTGTGCTGTGTTCGGTTGAGTCACATGCTTAATCTCTTCCAACGTTGTTTGCGTTGTCGTCTTTTTCACGCTTTTATCTTCTGGATGTGTATCTAAAGTGGTTTCAGTCGTCATAGTCGTCTACTCAAATCTTATTTTACGTATTTATTAAATAATGGATAACCAATACCCAACACCTTGGCATACAATGCTGGCGAAGCACGTTTCATGATCCAGAACAGCTTTGCATCGGGTTGCGGAATGGTATAAAGCTTGTTTGCATCCAGATTATTTAAGGTCTTGATAGCAACTTGATCGCTGGTGGTAAATGCATGATTCATTAGCAAATCATCGGCTAGCCCTGCGTAATGTCCCGGTAAACGACCATTTTTCATAATATTGGTTGGTACCAATGTTGGACATAACACATTGACGCGAATATTGTCTTTGCGAAGTTCAGCGGATAGGGTTTCTGACAAAGCCAATACACTGGATTTGGTCACGTTATAAGCCGTCATCTCTGGTGCTGCGGTATAACCAGCCGCTGAAGCCACATTAATAATTGCGCCGCGACCTTGTTGTTTGAACTTTGGGACAAAGTAATGACAGCCGTGAATCACTCCCCACAAATTGACATGCATACACCATTGCCAATCCTCTAAAGAAACTTCATCAAACTTGCCACCTAAACCGACACCCGCATTATTAATGACCAAACTCACAGGATGATTCATTAATTTTTCAGCCTGTTCAGCCAGCGCTTTGACTTGCTCTTTCAGTCCAACATCACATTGCACAGCAAAGGCTTTTCCTGAAGTTTGTGACTCAATCAAATTTACCGTTTCTTGAGCAGCGTCTAAATTAATATCAGCACAAACAATCGTTCCACCACGCTTGGCAAGCTCCAAGGCAAAACTACGACCAATTCCACTGCCAGCACCAGTCACCACTGCATAAGCATTTTGGCTAGGTTTTACTTTTTTAGAAAAAAATCCCATATCTCTTCAATCCATCTATTTTTTTATTTTACGAACGCAATGTCGGGTAAAATTCTTTCGTTAAATAAGGCGTAAGAATACCGTTCTCAGGGTTCAGCAACTTTTCTTTGTAATATTCCAAAAATTCAGAGGTATCATGATCATTTGGATGAAAATTTGGACGTAGATAATCAAAAATATGCTTAAAGCTACTGCCATAAACCCCATCTTTTAAACCAAAAATCAGGCGAAAATTGTAAGGAATCTCACTCCAATAACGTAAGCTGATTAAATTTTTTGGATTACGATAAAAAGGAACCAAAAATGAAGCTGCTGAAATCAATACAAGAATCGTGATCAAAGCAGGGAAAAATCCAGCAATACGTAATAAATAGTTATTTGATAATTCTTGAAAAACATCAAAGGCAATGTCTTTATGCTCAGATTCTTCAAGCATATGCCACATCCAGATCGCACGCTGTTTTTCATCTTGAGAACGGAAGAAAATTTCCTCATGATTCATCATGTATTCCGCCAAAACAGCCGTGAAATGTTCAATTCCCGCCATCAATGAAAGTTTCATTGGCTGAGGAAGACGTTCAAATCCATATTCAAACGCCCATCCTGCCCAAGTACGGAAAAGCTTTACAGGCAAATCACGAATTAAATAGGCTTCGTTTAACTCTTCATGCATTTTAGAATGAATGGCTTCTTGACCAATCAATGATGTTACACGTTGCTTAAGCAAAGGATCAGTGATGAAATCACGATGATATCGTGCAGTATCAATCACCAAATCTTCACCGCGTGTCAAAAAAATTGATAATGAAGCAAAGTAAGCACTTGCTAACTCGGCATCCATATAAAATCTGTGATCGAGTTTTGCTGGATCAAAATCAAATTTCATATGCCGAATAGGAATAATCGGTGTTTGATTTGCCAAACTAAATGGCGCTGCAGCAAACATTTTAGCGACAGCTTTTTTTAACGGTTTCACGAACATAGAAAATACTCTTTATTCATTTAATCTGGTCACCCATGCACAGGTCTATTTAACACATGGCACAGCTTGCCTTTTGAGTAAAAACTCTAATTTGATCACTAAAAATTACGACATGCTTTGTCAATTACCATTGGCATATGCAGACATTCGATTAGCAAATTATGACAACCACAATGGATTGTCTAACAATTACTCTACAGTGTTGTTCTTCAAGATAGAAAATGTCCTATGAAGATAAGTTCTGTGATGTGTTGAGAAATCAAAACGGGTCAAATGTGCTATTAAGCAATACAAAAAAAGAGCAACCATTTAGGGTCTGTGGACATTTCATAAATGGCTTGCGTTGTAGGTTAAAATTGAGCAGGTAAGGCATGAAATGAAGAGAATAGCGAGACTATTTTTAAGTTTCATAACGTAGCCTGAGATAATTTTAACCACAACCCTGAGCAAGAACAAAGCACTGCTTTGTTTGCAGCGCAAGGCGCAGCGGGGACTAGCATGTTTTTTGTCGCTTCGTCGTTACGAAGTCTCATCATTTAGAATGACTAAATTTCGTATTTCGCGCCTAGAATCGCCTAAAAAACACACCTAGTCGCAAACATAGACGAATTGTCCACAGCCCCTAGTCACTCTTGTTTAAAAAAGATGTTCAATTCACTCAGGTTTAGCTGCGGATCGCTGGCGTAAATTCTTTGATAAAATATGGAGTCAGCGTTCCTGTCTCAGGATCAAGTAGCTCTTTCTTGAAATAGTCCAATAGTTCACTGGTGTCATGATCATTGGGATGAAAGCTTGGGCGCAGATAATCAAAAATATGCCCTAAACTACTGCCAAACACACCATCTTTTAAGCCAAAGAGTAAATCCCAACTCCCCTTCGCTTCTCTCCAAAAGCTTAAACTCAAGGTATTTTGCGGGCGCCGTAAAAACGGCAAAAATAATGCACCTGCACCGACACCTACCCCAAGCGTAATTAAGGCAATAAAGAATCCTAAAATGCGTAAACTATAATTTGCTGAAAGAACTTGATAGGTATCATATGCAATATCTTTGTGTTCAGATTCTTCAAGCATATGCCACAACCATAAAGCACGTGTTTTTTCATCAAGTGAATGATTAAAAATATCTTGGTGTGTCATGGCATACTGAGCAAAAACAGCAGTGAAATGCTCGATTCCAGCCATCATTGAAAGCTTCAATGGCTGTGGAAATTTTAGAAAAGTATTGTTAAATACTTGTTCAGCAAGAAAACGGTACAGTTGTACTGGCAAATGATTGGGAATCATTGTTTCATTATATTCTTCATGGACTTTAGAATGAATCGCCTCTTGCCCAATTAAACTGGTTAAACGCTGTTTCAAGATTGGATCTTTGATTTGGTCACGATGGTGACGTGCAGTTTCAATCACCAATTCTTCGCCATAAGTCAAAAAAATTGAAAGTGCTGCAAAATAAGCAGTCGCCCATTCCTTTTGCATAAAAAATTTAACATCCAGCTCATCAGGGCTGAATTTAAAATCAAAATGACGAATCGGAATATTAGCAACCTGCTCAGTTAAATCCACCAATTGGCTGGGAAAAACTTTTGCAAAGACCTTTTTGACTGGTTTAGCAAGCAACATATAAAACCTCATCTATTTATCTATAGTGCAAAGCTTTGTCTAAAAATCCAGTACAAATTCACATTCCTAGTCAAAACCATGCTTTTATACAGCCGAAATTAAGACATATTGCATCAAATACCATTAGCATTTACGGTCAATCGATTGGCAATTTATGACTATCCAACAAAGTGTCAGACAAATAACTGAAACAAGTGTATTTGCTGATAAATAATGACCCGAGAGGACATTTTTAATCATTCACTTAACTTGGACCAGAGTTAAAAAAGTCGTTATGGTGTGTCACAGATTGATTTGATGAAGAAATGAGACTGACGTGTCTAATATAAAAATTGTTGAAGCTTGGCTAGATATAAAATCATATTCCTCCGTCGCAAAACTTTATGTAAAGTCATGGTCGCCTGATCAGCACTCAACTACACCAATCATTCTTTTGCATGATTCTTTGGGGTCAGTAGAACTTTGGCGAGACTTCCCTGAACGACTTGCTGAAATTACAGGACGTCAAATCATTGCCTACGATCGATTAGGCTTTGGACAATCATCTCCCCCATCCCGACTTCTTGGATATTGATTTTGTAAAAAATGAAGCAATAGAAGGTTTTTCAGTCATTTTAGAACAATTCAAAATTCAAGATTTTATAGTGATGGGACATAGTGTAGGCGGTGGGATGGCAACTCACTGTTCTGTGCAGTATCCAGAGCAATGTAAAGCCTTAATCACCATTTCAGCACAGGCTTTTGTAGAACAACAAACCCTTACTGGAATTCAAGATGCCAAAACCAACTTTCAACATCTAGGACAAATGAATCGTCTTAAAAAATATCATGGAGAAAAAGCTCAATGGGTTTTAAATGCTTGGACTGAAACATGGTTATCTTCTCAATTCCGCCATTGGCAGTTAAGAGACACGATAACGCAAATACAATGTCCTCTCTTGGTCATTCATGGAGAACTGGATGAATATGGCTCTTTGGCTCAACCTCAACAGTTTATCGATTATGCAACTAAAACAGTTCAATTAGAGATTATTGCAGGTGCAAAGCATATGCCACATAAAGAAAATCCTCAGCAAATATTAAATATTATTCATACTTTTATTGTAGGACTTGAAATTGCATAGCGTCATTTCATAAAAATGATTTGATTTCAATCTCATTCAATCTAATGAACTTTAGGGTCTGTGGACATTTCATAAATGGCTTGCGTTGTAGGTTAAAATTGAGCAGGCATGAGGAGTATACTCCGCAAGGAAATGAAGAGAATAGCGAGACTATTTTTAAGTTTCATAACGTAGCCTGAGATAATTTTAGCCACAACCCTGAGCAAGAACAAAGCACTGCTTTGTTTGCAGCGCAAGGCGCAG
>NZ_AMFQ01000063.1:0-200 GCF_000335555.1 Acinetobacter sp. WC-743
ACTGCGGATGGTCAAGTGGTTGCGATCACGAATGTATTAGTGGTGGGCAGTAGTGTGGTGTTAACCTTGGGTGCTCCAGTGACAGCAGGTCAAGCGGTTGAAGTGGGTTATACCGATCCAACAGCAGGTAATGATCCGAATGCGATTCAAGACATTGCGGGTAATGATGCAGCAACACTACCACCAACTTCAGTAAGCAA
>NZ_AMFQ01000064.1:0-379 GCF_000335555.1 Acinetobacter sp. WC-743
ACGAATAAAGCCAATGGCGTTGATAAAAACTATGATCTGACCTTTGTCGATGGTGCATTGGATATTGCCAAAGCCAAAGCGACTGTAACGGCAAATAGCGTATCAACTGTTTATAATGGACAAAATCAAACAGCTACTGGCTTTAGTGCAACAGGTTTGGTCAATGGCGAAGATAGTTCTGTATTGACAGGTGTCACAGCATCCGTAACGGCTAAAGATGCAGGCAGTTATACGAATAAAGCCAATGGCGTTGATAAAAATTACGATCTGACCTTTGTCGATGGTGCATTGAATATCGCCAAAGCTAAAGCGACTGTAACGGCGAATAGCGTATCAACTGTTTATAACGGACAAAATCAAACAGCATCAGGCTTTAGTG
>NZ_AMFQ01000065.1:0-339 GCF_000335555.1 Acinetobacter sp. WC-743
CAATTATGTTCATACCGCATCAGGTACAGACAAGAATTATGACTTAATATTTGTTGATGGTATCTTGCATATTGCTAAAGCCAAAGCGACTGTAACTGCGAATAGTGTATCAACTGTTTATAACGGTAAAGATCAAACAGCATCAGGCTTTACAGCAAATGGCTTGGTGAATGGTGAGGATGCATCAGTATTAGCAGGTGTAACATCATCGTCAGTAACGGCTAAAGATGCAGGCAATTATGTCATACTGCATCAGGTACAGACAAGAACTACGATCTGACCTTTGTCGATGGTGCATTGGATATCGCCAAAGCCAAAGCAACAGTAACTGCGAATAGT
>NZ_AMFQ01000066.1:0-12783 GCF_000335555.1 Acinetobacter sp. WC-743
TTACCCGCATATTATTAGAGGGGGTAGCCAAATTACTCAATCCCCCCTGTGTAAGCGTCGGTTTAGAATAATTTTTGATCATCCCTTAATCCCCATTTCTCGCATCAAATCATTTTCTTGTTTTACAGCCTCGCAATATTCAGAAACGACTGGTGACTTATATCCCCACTCCAACATCACCATCTCGATATGGAATAGACATTTTTCGGATTCATACGCAGGGTTACCACCGACAATAAGCTGACATGCCCTGTCAAAGATGATTTTTGAGACGATTTCGAATGCTTCTTGTCTGTTCATGTTGTCGTGTTGTCATATAAACATTTGAGGTAAATATAAACATGACAACAAGTTTTATCAAGTGTTTTCATGACAACATGTACAATAGAAAACTTGTAAACAGGAGTTTTAATATGAGTAAGAGAAATATGTACTTAAGAATCAAAGAGTCAGAGCAAGACATGCTTAGAGAGGCACATAGAAAAATTAATAATAAATTGTTAGAAAATGGCTATCCGACAGTACAAGATAGTGAAATATTGCATCAATTAATTGAAGTAGGTCTAAAAAAACTGGACGTAGATAATCTTGGAAGATTTCATATAAAAAACTAATAATTTATGTTGACCCTGATTACTAAAAAAAGGAGCCTGGATAAGGCTCCTTTTTAATCGCTTGGAAGTCGCATAACGAAATTTTATGTTAAATCCGATACACCTAATAATAACTTCATATCATTCTTTCTTAAACTAGAATTCAATAACTTAACTAATTTCTATTTCAGTCATAAAATATGATATGTTGATCTTAAGAATACTTCATAAACTTTACTATGTTTGCTTTAAAAACAATTCATTTGGAAAAGAAAGTTTCAAACGAAAATCAAATTATTCTTTTATTTGATCTGGATTCATCTTGTCCATGTTTGTACCCTATGCTGTACACGATGAAATTTCTTAGATTTCAAAGTATCTCTACGCAGCATGCAGATTTAATCGCAATAAAATTTTTGTATGAATTTTGGTTTGAAAAGTTTGCCACGTCCTTTTGTGAGTCGTTTTACTCTTCATCCTACAATTTTGAGATCATCCAAGTTGAAATTGATAATTTCATTGTTTATTTAGAAAATAATAAAAAATTTGATAGCAATCTTATTCGGCTAAGAAATACAGACCATACCAATTACACAACAATTGGCCATAGAATTAGATCCTTTCTAAAGTTTTACAACTTTTTGATTGATGAATACTTAAGCATCCAATCACAGCCACAACTCACGTTGAAAGAAATTCAAAAAATTAAAGAAAACTTGAATAAATATATGACAATAAAGAAAAAAATTATAAATAATTTCTCTAAAGCCAATAAAACAATTAAAAGTGAGATAAATCATAATTTTAAGAGCATGAATCAGGAAATGATTAAAGGATTGTATTCAGTTATTTCACCGAGCAACTCTAATAGATACAATGAATTAAATCCTTTTAGATCTAAAAGTGTGCAACTCAGAAATTTTCTGATCATACATCTCATGCTTAACTATGGTCTTAGAATTGGTGAACTTATGCTGCTAACAACCAATTCTATTAAAAAATCAATTCAGAATCATAATTTTAGTCTAATTATTACAAATACAGATGATGAGTTCGATGAACGATCAAAAAAGCCAAAAATCAAAAATGAATATTCGTACCGAGTAATAAAACTACAGGAACGAGACCATAGAATTCTTCAAATTTATATAAATGAAATCCGAAAAGAAATTCCTTCACAAATCTTATTTACATCTTTAAAGCCTCCCTACTCCGCTTTAAGTTATGCCAGTGTTAAAAAGATATTTGATCAAGTAGATTTGTCATTAAAGGCATTGTTACCTGAGTGTTTTGATACTTCAGCTTATGATTCAATAGAACGTCTAACTCCACACGTATGTAGACATTCTTGGGCTTATATGATGTTAAGTTTTTCTTTTGAGAAATATAAGAAAGAAAATGCTAGTCACTCTGATCTCAAACAAAGTGTAAATGATGCTCTACTAAAAGCACAGGATGATCTAAGAGCCTTAGGTGGTTGGTCGCCTACAAGTACAATGCCTATATATTATGGTAAACGCTTTATTGTAGAACGAGCTAATTTTATGAATTTGGCTCGGATCATAGATTCCAATATTAAATTTTGATTGATAAAAATATGTCCCAACTTAGTCTAGATTTTGAAAAAATTGAGAACAGTTCTAGTGAATTTATTATTTTCCACGATGCTGACCTTAGGCTCATAGAGTCTTTACACTTACCGACAATCATTCGATTTCATAGAGCTGATAAATTTGATAGCAAGTTCATTCAAACAACTAACGATGTTTGGAATTTTTCTTATTCAGGGAAAAAACTTCACTTAAACCTCTCTAACTTCAGTACGTCAGAGAAAAAATTGGCTAAATTTTTTCTAGCGAATTATGTTCAAGTTAATACACCATCTGCACTTGAAGCTAAATTACAGGCTTACACTTTTGCAATAAAGTCGCTAAAAACTAGAAAGTTAAAGCTTGATTATCAGAATGCGAAATCTTTATTGGTTGATTTAGCAAAAGCCGATAATTCTACATACTATTATCATTTTAAGTTTTTGGTGAAGCTACTATTTCTCGAGAACTTTTCATGCTTTGATCTTGACCACGAATACGAATTGGAATTTCTTGAACGTCCTCAAGCATTTAATTCAAGATTATATTACCAACAATACGAAGATTCTATTGATTACCCTCTCATTTCAATGATTCAACAAGGCTTTATCGAGCTAAACCAAGCTATCAAAGATGATTTTCAAGGTATTGATAAACAAACACTGCTTTACTCATCAATACTTGGTTTAGTGTATGTAACTGGTCTTAGACCTGTGCAATTAGCAAAGCTATCTGCTGAAGACATAAGAATAGATACCACACGCACTACTGATCATTTTCATCGCTATAGCATACTAATTCCCTATGCAAAACAAGCACGTTATATACATGAAAAGATCGCAGTGAAATTACCAGAAGAAGTTGCTGAAATCATCATTGCTTATATCGAAAGATTTGACTTGAGTCCAAAAGATAAGTTATTTGATTTAGGAGAAAATTCCGCACGCTTTTGCTCAAAAGCGATTAATACACAATTATTTGATTTTGCTCCTGAAGCCTATAGAGAAGCTGTTCTTTCTGGTGAAATGATAAAGCAAAAGTACTCCTTTTCAGATTTTAGGCATCATGTTGGCTATAGTTTGGCAATGGCAGGTTCTTCAGCTGAGGAAATTGCATATATCTTAGGTCACTCTTCTGTTGTAACAGCTAGACATTATATTTTTTCTACCCCAGAACTAGCTCAAATTAGAGCGCAGGCACTTGGTAAAAACTCTCTGTATAGACAAATGATCGCTATGCTCCTGACTGGAAGGCTCGTTTATAAGAAAGATTGGCATCAGAAAAAAGTACTGGGAAATATTGGTAGCAAAATTCATTACGATATTGGTGGGTGTTCTTACAAAGACAAATGTTTATTTCAACCTGTACGTAACTGCTATGGTTGTATGTACTTTCATCCTTTTATTGATGCTAATCATAGTAATGTTCTAGAAAGTATACAAAGTGAAATCAATGAACTCATTAAGCTATCAGATGGGATTGGCGTGTCTAGAAATCCATTGATTCGAGTGCATGAGTCAACTAAATTCGAAATTGAATCTGTAATAGCTCGTTGCGCATTACAGAAGGATGATATCCATGAATCTTGAAAAATATAATACGTTTATTGAAGAACAAAAAAATTACTTTAATCAAAATTTACAGTCTAATTTTAAATGGGGTTGGAATGACTCATCTTGGTATGGTGGTACAATTGGATCAGGATGGTTGTTGTCTAGAAGTGGTAAAACACATTTCACTTTCGGTACGATTAAAAAATTGAAAGGTATCGAAAACAAAACCATTGATCCTGTTTTTCAAGAATTTATTAAATCAGTACTAATTCTTAGTTACCGTAAATCTAACTCTAAAGCATCTCCGCAGAAGCTTTATTCAGAATTTCTAATACTCAAGCGTTGGTTCAGTGCTCTTTATACTGAAAACACTGATAATGTACATCCATGTCAATTATCAACATCAATCTTAAATAAATCTTTTGAGATTCTTGTTGAAAACTCAAGTAAAACGAATCTTCCTGACCACGCTGGTACATATCTCAGATTACAGGAAATGTTAAATCACTATGGTATAACTGAACAACCTTTAGAATTTTCTCAAAAATACCTATATATAAACCGCCAAAATAGAACTCCAAATGCCAAGAAAACAAAAGCTTTAATAGATCAATTGGAACTTGATGAAGATGATCTGGATAAAGAGAAACTCATTTCTATTCGCACATTTATCAATATTGTGTCCTTGATTAGTTTGTGTGAGACGAATGGTGAAAAGATTGTTCTAAATCTTTTATTATTGCTTATTGTCACTGGTTTACGTTCAACAGAAGCAATCCTCCTAAAGACAGATGCATTGATCAAACAACCTATTCTTGATCCAGTAACCAAAGAACATCTAACTTTAGATGGCAAAAACAATACACGTTGGGAATTCAATACCATGGTGCGAAAGGAGCAGGCTTTAGAATCCACTGGGTTGAGCCTTTATCTGCTAATTTAGTTGAGACAATATTTCAGTCAGTATTAGGTCTCACCCAAGAATATAGAGAGCATCTGTATTATATCAGGTCAAAAAATTGTTCAGATTTTTTGCCAAAATCTATTGATGATATTGATCAAGATTTTGTTGAAATAGATGATCTCATTGGAACCATTTTTGGAGTAAAAGATAACTATAAAGGTAGAGCTGGACAACGCGATGTTGTAATTAAGTCGATTAAAAATGTTCCAATTTATAATGAAATTAGAAGTGGTCAAAGCATTGAAAGATATTATTTAAAAAAAGATATTAATCAATTTATTAAAGGGTTAGCTAATTACGATTCTGAATTTCCAATTGATCACATTTTTAACTACGAAGGAAAAACTGAAATAATTGCTTTTGAAGATCTACTTTTTATTCATGAATTTAGATTAGCAACGTTACAAAGAGCATTTATAAATAAGTCGAATGTATTACCTTTAAACGCGACAATCATTAATAATTTTCTAGGTAATAGTTTAAGTGTTTCTGTCTTTGAAAAATATCAATTAATGGAAAATGATAAAGAGTACTCTAAATTAACCACTCATATTCCTCGGCACAACATCAATACTTTTCTAGCTCTTAGTGGTTTAGCTGAACATCTGCAAGCAATGCTCATGGGACGTGTAGACATTAAGCAAAATCAATATTATCAACACTTAGCGTTAAAACAACGTAAAGTCACAGCTAGTTTGTTGGAAAAACATGAATTGGCACTTTATGAGAATGGTAAACAAGAAGTTAAGCTAGACTATCCAATTGATTCTATTAAACATGATGGATTAATGTATTTTTCAGACCAATTGGGTCTCGAAAATAATCTAAAAATGAATTTACAGACATTTGACTCTAAAAATGAAGTGGCAAGCTATGTAAGGGAATCTTTCTTTGATGAATATTTTCAAGATATCGCTGAATCTTTTAATGAGCTGGTTAAAGAGGATCAATCATTAGCCAATTCATTAGTTCAACGCCATGCTTGTTTACACCCCTTGCCTTTTGGTGGATGCATGCGTGAAGTCGCTGTACACGATTGCCCTAAACGCCTTGCATGCCAATCTGGTGATCAATGTGGAAACTTTGCTTTAACTGGTCGTAAAGGTGAATTAGAAGTTCTAAAACATACTTTGAATGAATTATTAGATAAGTTTTCACATATAGAGCAAATCGTAGCCCATGATTTATCTTATAGCGAAATGCTTGAGGATTTACGTCAAAAAATACTTTATTTAAGTGATTTAAAAATAAAAGCACTTGATAGGCAAAATGGTTTAACTCCTGTTCCTGTTTTTCCTTATGGAGATGCGATCACTAAATTACCAACAACCTTAAGTGAGCTATTCGCTATAGAACAGCAAAAAAAAGAGACTAAGGAAGCCTAATATGTTACGTGGTAAACAATTAGATGAAGTCATCGAACAAGAATTGCAAATGATGTTGGTTGAAGGTTTTGAAAAATCTCCTATTTCGCATAAAGCTCTTCATAGTCGTCTAATAGCTAAGGGCTATATATCAGGTGGGCTAAGTACTTTGAGTTCGGCTGAAAGGAAGAAGCTCATATCTTTGTATGTATCTGAGCAGATTTCTCCACTAAATCTAAAGACTAAAGAACAGCAACTTTATGTAAATAAAAAGACAAGACAGGCTCTTACGGACACCAATAAAAATCTACGCACACAAATTGATGATTTGGAGTCACAGCTTCATCAGAATACAGAAACACTTATAGATATTATTGAAGAGGTAAAGCTTAGAACAAACTTGAAAGTTGATCATCTCTTAGCCCCACATCTCCTAAAAAAGTATCTTTCAAGGGAGTAATATTTTAGGATCAACATTGAGTGTTTGTGAGATTTGGTAGAGTTTTTCAACAGTAATGCTGACTTCCCCCCTTTCAATTCGCCCCAAATAGCTACGATCAATCGTTGTTAATAAGGCTAATTGTTCTTGGCTAATAGATTTATTTTTCCGAGTTTCCCTGATTTTAAAGCCAATCGACAGTGCTAGTTCTTGATTCATGGATGACTACCGTAAATACAAGAACTATCAGGAATTGAAGTGTTTTAATCCACGGACTATAATCCTCATTATTTGAGTGATGAATATGGAAATTCAAAACTTACCAATGTTCAAAGAACTTTCACGCGTATTTTGTAGCTATAAGATTGACTCATGGCAAACGGTAGACTTCTGGGATAAAGTTAAACTTTTGAAAGTAGTAGATAGTAATGTTAATTATCAAAGTGTTTATCGGCTAATACTTCGGTTGGTTAAAGATGGTTATTTATCAGTTGATGATGAAAAAAGTAGATATGGACAAACAACTTATACTGAAACTGAATATTTGAATGATCTACGTTCTCAATTTTGTATAGAATCAACAACTACTCTTCAAGAACTCAACTTGAAAAAGGAAGAATTTGAGAGTGAAATCACTAAACTCGAAGAAGAAGTTGAAGCGTTGGAAGATTTAAAAGAACAATTTCCTGATATCCAGTTTAAAATTGAACAACTTAGACAAACGAAAATCCACAATTATGAATTGTTAAAAATAAAAATCAGAGCAATAAGTTCAATAATAGACTACTTAAGTACCTAGATGACTGAAAAATATTAAATAAATTATGAGTTTAATTATAGAAAAAAACGAAAAAAATATATAAATTATTAAAAATAATAACGCTTTAAAAATTGAGGATTTTTGTGTCTCTAGAACCTGGTGGCTTGGCTGAAAAAATTGGAAATCGTTACGAATCATCTTGGATCACATTCCAACTACTAAGATTATTAGATGAAAAAATTTCGTTTGTTCAAGTTGAACCATTGGGTGATGATGAAGATGCTGTAGATGTCATTATTGGTAATCTTGATGGCTCTAAAGAACATCACCAATGTAAAATTGGAGAAAAATCCGTAGAAGCTTGGACAGTTGCGACACTTGAATCTAAGAAACTTTTAACTAAAGGCTTTGAACATATATTATCGGGTTCAAAATCTTATAAAGTCATTTCAAGAATTGGTTTTAGACTACTAGAAGATATTTGTGAAAGTGCAAGGAATAGCACAGGTTCTAGCTCAGACTTCTTTGAGCATCAAATTAAAGATATAAGCCAAGACCGAATAAAGTTATTTGATGAGTTGTGCTATCGGCTAAAGCTCGATCAAACGAATTTAAGAGATTTAGACAAAGCTCTTCTCTTCCTACAAAGTTTTGAAATAATTAAATTTAATGAGGATGATACAGATCATGAATTATGTTTATTACTTGCTGAAAAATTAGTTTATGAACCTGCTGTTCATCTAGTTCACTTCTTGCAAACTTATCCAGTTAAAAATAATAAACTTAGAATACCAATTACGACTCATCTTCTGAAAACTGATTTAGAAACTCATCGATTCTCTTTTAGACCTTCTCCAAGTGACCCTCATACGTCCTCTGTAATAGCAACACTAAATGATGAGTTTGATCACTCAATCGAGCCTTATTTAATATCACAACAAAATATTCAACGTCCTGAATTCAATACTACACTTGATACCGTTAATAATAGCCCTATCACAATAATTAAAGCAGATGCAGGGGTTGGGAAAAGTGCATTTTTATTGGATTTGAAAAAGCATTATGTTCGCTTTGGAACTATTGTTCTTCCTATTCGACTAGATAGGCGAGTTCCTGAAAAAAATCTAGATCAATTTGGAAAAGATTTAGGATTTCCATATTCTCCTATTGCTTGCTTAGAAAAATATGGAAAAGGTCAAGAAATTATCATCTTGCTCGATCAATTAGATGCACTTCGTTGGACTGCCCTTCACTCATCAAATGCATTAGATATATGCATCAAAATGGTTAAGGAAATTCTTTTACTACGTCAACATGCTAATACCAATATAAAAATTATTATGGCAACAAGAAACTTTGAGTTCGAGGATGATGTACGTCTAAAAAATTGGATTAGTGGACTCAACAATGATGTCAAACAGATAGAACTAAAGCTCTTTGAATCAGATCAGATTAAGCCATATGTTAGCCAATTCGAAGACTATGATCATTTGAATAATGAGCAAAAAAATATTTTAAGAATCCCTTTATGGTTAGGTATTTACATCAATTTAGCCAATGATTTAGGATGCGCTCCTAAATTTACAAGCAAATTAGATTTAATCAAAGGTTTCCTCGATAACCGCTTTGAACAGCTCAATGAGAGTTATGGAGTTTCCACAGCAGATAGTGAAGATTTATTCAATGAAATTATAGATTTGATGAATCACTCCAACAAATTAAGTATTTCATTAACTCAATTATCAAATGGTTCATCAAAAATTAAGAGAGCTATGATTTCTGTTGGATTGCTTTCCGAGCAAAATAGAGAAATTAGCTTTAGACATCAAGCGATTTATGATTATGCGATAGGTAGAAAGCTATACCTACTTGGTCGTACTTCTACTGAAAATTTCATAAATGAACTAGGCTCAAGAAATCAGCAAACATTATTGAAACGAGAACATCTCAGATATGCCTTAGCAATGTTATATGAAGAAAATGAAAACACTTTCTGCAATTGCATTGATGCAGTTCTTTACCATCCTGAAATTCGATTTCATTTGAAATCATTAGTATTTAGCGTATTACGCCATATAGAAAACTTTAAAGCTCCTCTCAAAAAGCTGATTAATAAAATTATTGATGATGCTGAACTCGCCCATCATTTTATAAGATTAAGTTGCAGCGGTACTCCTGCTCTCGTTCAATATCTATCGGAAAGTCATTATCTAAGTGATTGGTTAGATGAGGATGGTGATACGCAATCTAAAGCTCTAGAACTTTTAAGCTCAGTTTCTGATAAAACCCCAAACTTGTTAATTAATGAATTATCTAAGTTCGTGAATCAATCATCTGAGTGGAATCAAAAGATATACAACTGTTTATGCTGGAATATGAAGAATGATTCGGATGAACTCTTTGATTTTCGTATACAACTTATAAAAGCTGGCACTAATAGTCATTATATTTTTTGGGATGATTTAACTAAACAGCATCCATTAAGAGCTTTGTATCTATTAGAGCTTATGTGTGATGAAGAATTTCATGCAAGACTAAACTCAAGAGAAAAATGGTCTGATTACGACACAGAATGTGTTGAGAAGCTTGCTGAAAGCCATTCATTAGATGTATTAAAAGTCTTTTTACCTTTTTTAGATCAGTATTTTGCTAAGCCTCTAATTGAGGAGTTTGATGCTTATAAATGGTCTGAAGAATACGCTACAAGAACATCACTTGAGACGTTTATATACAAAGCTTTGTTTACCCTTATAAGTAAGGCATCTCAGAATATGGCTTTAAAATCAACTGAGCTATTTCAATTATTAAGCCCATTTAAAAAAAATCAGAATTTAATATTTAATCGTATATTTGCGAATGCTCTTGTATACATTGATATAAACTATGCTGATGAAGTTGTAGAATGGTTATTAGACAATCCAGCTCATAAGTTAAAATTAGCTAACGATAGCGAAGAACCTGTTTGGAAGTTAGCAGGTAAGCTCATTAAAAAATATTCCCCACATTGTAGTCTAAATAACTTTGAACTTCTTCAAGATGTAATCTACAACTCCCCCTCTGACTATGGTGTAGATCAGATCAAATGGCGTTTAGAAGCAACTCGTAAAAACTACTACTCTCCTTATTGGGGGAAAACTCAATATTATTTATTACCCAAATTAGATCCTTCACGTATTTCTAATGAAACTGCTCAATTGATTGGAGTACTTAATCGAAAGTTTGAAAAATATACTGATGATGATTTTTGCAGTAAAATTAATAGTTGGGGAGGTATTGTTACATCACCTATTAGAACTCATATATCAAATAAAGCTTGGAAAAAACTTATTACTTCAGATCCAAATAAATTTAAAGCTAATAGTTTTAAAAAAGATTGCACAGAAGCAAGTATTCATCAATTTTCAAACACCTTTAGAAGTGCTGTAAATGCTGAGCCTAAACGGTTTGCAGAATTTTCTTTAACCTTACCCACTCATATTCATCAAGATTATATTGATGCGTTATATTCAGGGTTAAGCGAAAATAATCTTGATCAAGTTCCAGAACATCTAAAAGAATATTGGGCACCATGTCCTATTGACTTAATAGAGCAAGTTATCGATCATTTTTCAACCACAACTTATCCACGAGAACTTCAACGATTACTTTCAGGAAGAACCAAGCTATTATCTCCTAAACACATAGAACTATTGGAAGATATTGCCAAACTTGCAGATGATCCGTTACCAAATTCATTAAACATTCATACTGTTGGTCATCCAGATAAATTAGATGAAATTTCTAGCCATGATTTGTTCGGAAATACAATTAATTGTACGAGAGGGAGTGCATATAGAGGTTTAGCTGAAAAATTCTGGGATGATCAAGAGTATGCTGTTTCACATAAATATATTATAGAAAATGCTTTAAACGATGAACATGCAGCTGTACGAATGGCTACAGCTGATTTACTACTTCCTATGTACAATTATGATCGTGACTATGCTTTTCAAAAATTTATAGAATTATGTCAAAAAGACATTAGAAATGCTTTAAGCCATGGCTATCACTACTATTTCAATAATGCTTTTAGTAACGAATTTAAAGAACCATTTATAGCCCTAGTTAAAATGATGCTTAACTCTTCATTCCAAGATGTTAGAAAGGAAGGTCACAAACAAGTCATTGCTCGTTGGTTATTCAATGATTTATTTGAAGAAGAGTTACAGAAAAGTCTTGATTCTAAAAATCAAGAAAGCCTTTTGGGTGATATGTGCTGAATTAGCAGGAGACTTTCACTTGGGATATGCTAGGCAGCTAACCGATAAAAGTTCTCTGCTATTTGATTTGGCGTTTTAAAATCCAAACTCTTTTGAATTCTTCGCTGATTATAAAATAACACAATGTATTCTGTAATATCTGCTTTAGCTTCATCTCTGGTTTTATAGTTGCAATGATGCACTAATTCATTCTTGAGTATGCCCCAGAAACTTTCAATCGGTGCATTATCGTAACAGTCCCCACGTTTGCTCATTGAACCTTGAAAATCACATTTTTCCAGTATCTTTCGATATTCATGGCTGCAATATTGGCTGCCTCTGTCCGAATGAATAATTAAGCCTTTCGTTGGTTTTTGATTACGAATCGCCATAGTCAGTGCATTGCAAACAAGTTGTGCGGTCATACGCTCATTTAAGCTATAGCCAACCACTTGTTTCGTGTACAGGTCTTTTACTGCTGCCAAGTATAACCAACCTTCAGCAGTCCAAATGTATGTAATATCGCTTGACCATGCAAGATTGGGCTTAGTCATTGAAAACTGTTGCTCTAGTAAATTTGCGTAGATCGCTCGATTATGATCACTCTTCGTAGTTCTTTTGAAACGCTTATGACGCTTACAATACAGCTGGTTGAGCTTTTTTATTTGACGTACAGCATACGTACTGATTTTGATACCTTGCGCTTGTAAATGCTTAGTTAATCGAATATAGCCATAGCTTTGTTTAGTTTCCTCATGAGCTATTTTGACCAAAATTGTCTGTTGATTTCGCTGAACCAATCTTTTATTCATGCCTCGTTTTAGCCAATCATAAAATCGTGACACTGAAACGTGAAGTAATCTAGCCATAAAGCTAATCGGGAATAAATATCTTTGCTGTTTCATATAGGCGTACCTTACTGACTTTCTTTCGCAAAGTACGCTGCTGCCTTTTTTAGAAATTCACGTTCCATTTCAGCTGTTTTGAGCTGTTGTTTGAGCTTTTTATTTTCTTCGAGTAAGGCATTTAGATCAGGTGAATATTGTTTAGTGCCTGCTAAGGTGCCAGTCTTTGCTTTATTATTCCAATTTGAAAGAGTTTGCATTGAAATGCCAAGTTGTCTGGCTGTTTCCGATACATTGCCTTGATTGGCTTCAATCAATTTTATTGCTTCAACTTTAAATTCTGCGGTGTAAGTCTTCTGTTTCTTGCTCATGGTAAACTCCTGATGAGTGTCTATAGTTTACCAAGTTAAAACCTCCTGTTTTCTCAGCACACATCAG